>CAZAMQ010000049.1:0-17582 GCA_964486225.1 uncultured Thermoplasmata archaeon
CACAATATATGTCGAACAGAGTCGTAAACTCATATGATAACTTTAACTAAACAATCCTGATGTCCCTTTAAATCACGGTCGGTAAGCTCCTTTACCAGTTCATCGGTTTTAAAGAATATCCTCATGAACTATTCAAAAAACTAGAAGTCGATTCAGACGAGTATATCCTAGAAATAAGATGTGCTATCGATTTAGATACCATTCTGCTGGCTGACATTGTAGAGAACGGTAAAGCCTACCCAGTCGATATCTCTGAAGAGCCAATAGATTATATCAAGGAAAAGTGTGAGAAGAAAAATCGTCAGAATAATCGAGATAGTACAGATCGAGATAACACATTGTGTGCATCCGATTACATGAAACAAGCTATTTTTGTGCAATCTAATACATGAAAAGCTCTTCTTCTCAAACATCATAGGCATCTCAAAGTGTTTTCTTATCAATATCATCATATATCGAATTCCTTTCTAAGCATGGTATTTCCCATTCTCCTCTTTCCAAATTTCATCCAACCTATTCATAAACATAGTCACGACTATAATAGTCTAAACTATCATCTTTGTCGTTTCGCTCAGATGACAAGTCTTTCCGACATCACAGCCCCTTTACCATGTTACGTTGATGTATCTTGACGGAGAGCAGAAAGAACACGGTGCTGAACAGCAGCAGTGCCAAGATCCCGACGGCTACGTGGAGAACGTTGTTACCTCCTATGCTCGCATGGAAGGAATCTACCAGATATGTTAAGGGAGATACGAAAGTAAGGTACTTCATGATCCCGTCCATCTCGTACAGAGGGATGAATATCCCGCTGATGAATATAAGCGGAAATTTGATCAGGCTGGAGAGCATCATTATGGATGAAGGTGCGGCCGTCGCCGGGGAAGCGAGAAGTACGCCCAGGGTAGAGAATGTGATGGCTCCCAGTATGAGTGTAAGGATCAACATAGGTAAATTCACTATCTGTATGGGGATGATCAGCCAGCTTGCCATGAGAACTACGGAGGATATCGAGATACCGAATATTGTGCCTGCCAGGATATCTCCCATCAGGACCACCTTTATATCCACGGGATAGGAAAGCAGCCGCTCGTAGGTACCGGCCTGCCTTTCCCACGGGGTCACCAGAGGACCCACGGAGGACGATGTGAAGAACAAAGACATGGCCAGGAACCCCGGGAAAAAGAGCGATACCTCTATTTTTCGGCCCATGTAGAATGCAAGGAACATGAAGAATGGAAACAGTAGGCCGAAGATTATCACCGGCGGTTTTTTGTAGTATATCTTGATGTCCTTCTCCGCGGTGACTAGTACGCCTCTGAAAAATTCGGTATGCTTCATTTTGAACCCCCTGTCAAACGTACGAAAGCTTCTTCCAAACTCGGCCCGCATGTTCGTAGAGAGATGATCTTCAGATCTTTATCGTTGGCCATGTTCACAAGATTTTTAACCGTTGCATCCGGATCATCAGTGTAGATCACCAGCTTATCACCGGACTTCAGTACTTTGTTAGCGTGGTGGTTCTTGAGGTCGACCTCATCTATATCTCCTTCAAAGGAAACCTCGATGGATTGGGTCTTATCGAATGTATTCCTCAATCTCTCCGGTCGATCTATGGCAACTACCTTTCCCTGGTGGATTATCGCCACCCTTTCGCAGAGCTCATTGGCTTCTCGTATGTTGTGTGTCGTCAGGAATATGGTGCTGCCCTTATCTTTCAACCTTCCGACTATATCGACTACTAACCTTCTACTCTGTACATCAAGGCCGGAGGTGGGCTCGTCCAGAAAGAGAACCGGGGGTTCGTGTATTATGGCACACCCAATGTTGACCCGCTGTTTCATCCCTTTGGAAAAAGTCCTTACGGTGTCCTTTTCTCGCCCGGTCAACTGCATCATCTCCAGTATATCCGAGGCTTTTTTCTCCCTTTCACCCTTGGATAAACCATAAAATTTACCGGCAAGATGCAGGTTTTCTTCCGCCGTCAGATCTGCATAGATATTACCGAATTCCGGTATGATACCCATGTTCATCTTGGCTTTTATGGGCTCTTTGTACGGATCTATATGTTCTATCAAAGCACTTCCGGAATCGGGCTTGATCAAACCAGTAAGCATACGTATCGTGGTGGTTTTACCGGCACCGTTGGGACCTAAAAAGCCGAAGAATTCACCTCTATCTACACGAAAACTAACGTTTTTGGCGGCCACCACATCTCCGAATCTTTTGGATAGTCCCTTTGCTTCGACCGCTACAGACATCTACCGATCCTCCGGAAGAAGCTCTATCACTATCTTCTTCTTGGTCAACTTCCATACCTTCTCAGGTGCACCGCCTCCTTCCTCCCTGTATTCCGCTACCTTGATTATCCCTGCTTTCTTCAACTCCGAGAGATGGTAGTACAGGTTGGAAGTTGAAAGCTCCTCGCCCTTGGATCCGAGTTCTTCGTTTATCTCTTTAGTGCTTTTCTCCCCATCTCCGATTATTCTGATGATATCCCATCTAGTCGGGCAGTGCAGTGCTTTGATGTATTTGTTGGGTATGGACTTCTTTCTTTCACGGTTCGAGCATCCTTTATTCATGTTATCAACCTATCTGCTTTTCATATAATCTACGGTAAACTTCGTTCTTCTTCATAAGTTCTTCGTGGCTGCCTGTATCTATCAATCTACCTTCTTCCATCACCCCGACCCTGTCGGCCTTATCCAGAGTTGCAAAACGATGTGCGATCATCAATACCGTACGCCCTTCCAACAATCTATCCATGGCATCTTGGATCATCACCTCGGTGTATGCATCGACACTCGATGTAGCCTCATCGAGTATGAGAATCTTGGGATCGGCAAGCATAGCCCTGGCGAAGGATATCAGCTGCTGTTGACCGCCAGATAGTTTTACACCGCCTTCGCCTACCTGTGTGTGGTAACCTTTTGGTAAACCTTTTATGAATTCGTGGGCATGGACCATCTTAGCCGCATTTATCACTTCTTCATCGCCCGCTTTTTGCCTTCCGTATCTAATATTCTCCATGATACTATTATCGAACAAAAATACGTTCTGAGGAACCACTACCATGGATCTTCGGAGAGACCTCAAAGAATATCGGCGTATGTCAACTCCATCCAAACATATCGTGCCTTTATCCACATCGTAAAGTCTTGTTAATAGATTCACCATGGTGGTCTTCCCGGCACCAGTGGGGCCTACCAGGGCAAAGATCTCACCCGGCTCGATGGTCAGGTCCAAGTCCTTTATTATGTTTTCATCTTCATAACCAAAGCTGACTTCATCAAACTGGATACGTCCCTTAAATCTCTTGGTGAGTTCCACGGGTTCGTCAACTTCGGTTATGGTAGGTTCTATTGACATAAAACCGTGTATCCTGTCGAGTGCGGCGCCTGCCGATTGGTAGGTGCTGTAAACTTGACTCAGATCGGCAAGTGGTGCGAAAAACCTGCGGACATATCCCATGAATGCAACGAGAACACCGATGGTTATGGTTCCCTGTACTACGCCCCAGCCACCAAAGCCCAATACTAGTGCCTCGCCGAATACCTGGCTGAGCGTCATCACGGGGAATATGAGTGAAAAATACGATGCCGCCTTTAAGTTAGCCTTTAGGTTTTCCCAGCTGAGTTTCCTGAATTTACCGGTGTTCACAGCCTCTCTGTTCAATGCCTGGATCAATCTTATGCCGGATAGGTCCTCTTCTACATCGGCGTTCAACCCTGCTAGTTTCTTTCGAACCTCTCGGTAGGCTCCTCTCATCTTTTTACCCAGAAAATATACTATGAAGAAGATGAACGGTATGGTTATGAAACTGACCAGTGCCAACCTCACGTCCAGCATCAACATGATGATCATTATCCCGGCGAGTACGAGCATGTCGCTCAGGAGATGAACGAATCCAGTGGATACAAGATCCGAAAGAGCATTGACATCATGGGTCACACTGGACATTATGTCACCGGTATTGTGTTTATTGAAAAAGTCCATTGGAAGATCCTGAATATGTTTGTAAAGGTCTTCCCTGATATCCCCTACCACGGTCTGACCTATCCAATTGGAGATGTATGTTTGGAAATATGAAAATAGCCAGTAAACTCCGTAAGAAAGCACTATAAAAAGAAAGATGATATTCAACCCGGAGATATCTCCTTGCATTATGTGATCGTCGATGGCTATCATCACCAGGAAGGGACCTGCCAGGCTGGCCAGGGTAACAGCAACCATGCATATAATGGCTGCTAACAACATCTTCGTGTGTTTGCGTAAGTACTTGAACAGGAATTTTAGCGTTCTTTTATCGAGTTGCTTCAAAGAGAAATCCTCTTCCCTATCCGATGATATCCTGCGTCCGAAACCGCCCCTCACTTTTTCCCACCTCTTTTCAGCGTCTGTTGGTAAACTTCATGGTAGAATCCTTTCTTGATCTTTATCAATTCTCTGTGCGTTCCCCTCTCAACTATCTCGCCGTCCTTGATGACCAGTATTATATCTGCATTTTGAACGGTCCACAGTCTATGGGCTATCACGAAGGTCGTTCGATCTTTTATCACTTCAGCCATGGCCTTTCTCATACGTGACTCGGTCTCAGAATCCACACTTGAGGTGGGTTCGTCCAGTATCAGCAACCCCGGGTCTGTCAATAGAACTCTTGCCATCGCCAATCTTTGCTTCTGTCCGCCGGATAGATTCACACCTCTTTCACCGATGGGTGTTTCGTATCCCAAAGGCAGTGATTCGATGAAGTCGTGTATCTGTGCTATCTTCGCACAACGGATTATGTCCTTCATAGACGCATCAGGACGTCCGTAGGATATGTTCTCTTTTACGGATGCACCGAATAGAAAGGTATGCTGGAGAACTATACCTATCTGCTTTCTCAAACTATCGATGGTGACATTTCTTATGTCATGGTCATCTATCAGTATCTTCCCCTCATCCGGATCGTAAAAACGGGGGAGCAGGTGTAGAAGCGTACTTTTACCTGAGCCGGTGGGTCCGACGATAGCAACCGTTTGGCCTGGGTCTACTTCCAGATCTATGTTTTTCAAAATAGGTGTACCAGGTTCGTAAGAAAAATTGACGTTCTCAAACTTAACTCTCCCTTTGATATCAGGCAGTTCATAGGCATCCGGCGATTCCCTGATATCCGAGGTCCTGTCCATGATGTTGAAAATACGTTCTGCCGCTGCTGCCGCTTGGCTGCTGAAGTTGATCATCATCCCCGTCTGCCTTACTGGTCTGGTCAGCATCGCTATATAACTGATGAAACCGGCCAGCATACCAAGAGACACCGTCCCTTCTATAACCAGCCGACCACCGTACCATACCACGAGTGCGGTGTTCAAACCGATGAGAAAATTGACGTATGGCATCCAGAGGGCCGCTTGCTTGGCTGCTTCGATGTTGATCTTAACGAATTCCCTGTTCTTTTTGTTAAATTTTTTTTCTTCCGATCCCTCTCTTCCAAATAGTTTGATCACTTCGATCCCAACAAAATTTTCCTGTACGAGTTCTGTCAGTTCGGAGAATTTTTTCCTGACCTTTCCAAACATGGGTCGAACCCTCTTTGCGTAGACCCCCATACCGAAAATCATCAATGGTAACATCATCACATACAGCACTCCCAATCGATAGTCCCAGAAGATCATGATGATCAGTATGCCTGTTATGGTTAGCACGTTCTCGGTGATGAATATACTGACCCGACCCAGAAAGTGTCGTAGTGTGTCTGCGTCGGCAGTCAAGCGTGACATAAGATCTCCTGTTCTCGCCTCATCGAAAAAAGAGAAAGAAAGTTTGTTTATGTGTTCATAGAGTTTTACTCTGATGTCGTGTATAATGTTCTGCGCTATGTATTCCGATGCGTAACTTTTGATGAAATCGAACAAACCTTTCAGGAGTGCCACAGCGACCATAGCCGCTGCGACTATCCATAGTTTCTCTAGCTCCCCTTGAAGGATCATATCATCTATTCCGTAGCGGATCAGCCACGGTGGTATCAAACCCAATACGGTGGATGCTACTACAGTGATCATCACTCCTGCGACCTTCAGTCTATGATTGCGTGCATATCCCCCCAATCTCAAAAGTATGGGGAGCATGGGTCCCTGCGGTTTCTTATCCTTCTTTCCCATACCGCCTTGTTTTTTCGTATGCGGCGTCGATTTCTTTCCTTTGCGCTTTTTTTGTCTTTTATTCATGTTATCTGCGACTATACTACAGTATGATACTGAAATATTGCAGTTGTATATAACCGTTTAGGGAAAAGACTATATATAACAATGTTACATAGCTCAAGATATGTGTAACGATCAAAAAGGCGGATGCCATCCAAGTCACTCTTACCCTGAGAAAAGATGGATCCAGTTCCTGATACTTCGGGTGGCTTGCGAGAAACCGATGCACGGATACGGTATGATCAAAAGGATCGAAGAACTCAGCGAGGGCAGACATGTTATCAAAACTGGTACCATGTACACCACACTCAGGAGGATGGAAAAAGAAGGGCTAGTGGAATCGGGATGGGAGAAAGGAGATTCCGGTCCGGATAAGAGGATATATGAGATAACCGAACAGGGTAGGGCACACTTGAAGAACTGGCTGGAGATGATCAAAGAACGTAAAAAGATGATGGAGAAGATGGTCCGGTTTTACGAAAAAGAATTCGGAGATGAGAACCAAAGGAGGTGAGAAAATATGGAAATATTCGACTTGAAAGAGATGAAAGAAAAACAAGTTTTACGTGTAGAAGAAGAGTTCAAGCTAAGACATATACTCCTTTCAGAAGGAGAGAAGATACCGCCTTGTGAGATGTCCACCTATGTGATATTCGTGGTACTCCACGGAGAGGCAGAAGTCACGGTGGACGGCGAGTCTGTAACCTTGTCAAAAGGAAAATGTCTTATCACGGAGCCGGCGACACTATCGATGAAAACGGAAAAAGGTGCGAAGATACTCGGCATACAGATATCCAAGGGTGAGTAGATGAGCATCACAGCCGTTTTCATCAATCTGTTCGCTCTGGTGTGCTTTATCTATGCACTGTATAAAGACAGAGGAAAGGCTGCAGAGTCGTTGAAAAAGGCGGCTTTCTCACTCTTCAAGATATTGCCTACAGTTCTGATAATAATCGTCGTCATCGGGTTGATGCTCGGGTTCGTCCCTCCTTCGGAGATATCACGGTTCGTCGGGGAGCAGTCGGGTGTATTCGGTGTTTTACTGGTGGCGGCAGTAGGAGCTATCCTGCATATCCCGGCTTTGATTTCGTTCCCCTTGGCGGCCTCGATACTGGACAGCGGTGCTACGATCACCGCCGTCGCCGCATTCATCACCACCTTGACCATGATAGGCATGGTGACGCTGCCGCTGGAGATCAAGAAACTCGGTAAGAAATTTGCACTTCTGAGGAACGGTTTGAGCTTCATAATCGCCCTTATCATCGCGTTCATAATGGGGATGATACTGTGAAGGAAGAGAAGAAGAAAGAGATGAAGAAAAACATGCTCAGAGACTGGATAATATTAGCCGGGATCATAGGAGTCGCCTTGCTCCTGATCTACATCTATCCGAGCAAACAAGAGCCGGTGATGTCAGCATCATTTGACTATCTCTACGAGATGATATTCATCCTCCCGGCTGTCATGGTTCTGATGGGGCTGTTCTCAGTGTATATCCCTTCGGAGACGGTAGTAAAACACTTCGGTAAAGCCTCCGGGATCAAAGGATTCTTCTTGGCGATACTATTCGGAACCCTGCCAACCGGACCGCTTTACGTTGCATTCCCCATGGCATCGAAGATGATAAAGAAAGGAGCAAGAGTCAGCAACATAGTGGTATTCCTCTCTGCATGGGCATGCATCAAGATACCACAGGAGATGGTGGAACTGCAGTTTTTAGGTCCCGAATTTATGCTTGCCCGGTTGTCTTTGACCATAATCTTCGTTGGATTGATGGGTCTGGTTGTGGAGTGGCTGATGGATAAGACCGGCGGTGAGAAAGATTGATGAAGAAGGGATTTGGGTCTGAATCGGGTTTAATCAGGCATATAATCTGGTAAATATATATAAACTATACAGAAGGCGATCACATGGAAAAGATGTTAGACGACGGATACGCGATCAGAGCAGAAAACGTGGTAAAAAAGTTCGGTGACATAACGGCTTTAAATGGAGTGTCCTTCAAAGTCAAAAAGGGGGATGTAGTGGGTTATCTAGGACCCAATGGTGCCGGTAAAACAACGACCATCAAATTACTCACCAATCTTCTAAGGCCTACTTCCGGTAACCTTTACATAAATGGAATCGACGTTAATAAGGATCCACAGGAAGCATTGAGGAAGGTGGGTACTCTAATCGAAGTACCGGGTATGTATGGATATCTCACCCCGAACGAACTCCTTACACATTTCGGTAAAGTGTATCGGATGAACGATGAAAGGATAAAGCGAAGGATAAAGAAAGTACTCAGAACTGTAAGACTGCAGGACTGGGAACACAAAAAGATAGAGGGATTCAGCACGGGTATGAAACGAAGACTCGCGATTGGCTTAGCGCTTTTGTCAAACCCACAAATATTGTTATTGGACGAACCGGTCATGGGGCTGGATCCGAAGGGGATAAAGGAGATAAGAGAGTTGATCAACAGTTTAAGTGAGAAAGAGATCACCATCTTTTTGAGCTCACACCTACTCAACGAGGTCAGCCTCACCTGCAATAAAGTCATCTTTTTATTCGAAGGAGAGATAGTCGCCTACGATGATGTGGAAACGATAGTGGGCGATGCTAAACACAACAGGATATCCGTCGAATTTTTGGATCCGTTATCCAAAGATGAGATAGATGATTTAAAGTCGTTGAAGTACATCGATAAGGTAAGGGTTGATGGGAACAAGGTCCGGATATACAACAGTGGAAAGAAAGAGAGGATGCATAAGATCCTCACATCACTGATAGAGGAAGGCTTCGAAGTGGTATCTTTCAGTTACGAAAAGAAGGATCTAGAAGATCTTTATATCTCCCTGGCAGGGAAAAGTGATGGAGGGATAAGATGACCAAAATCATGGATAATATAAAAAGCGATATGTACGATACATTTCTCTCAACAAAATTTGAGTTGAGAAAACATTACCGACGTAACAGGATCCAGATGGCTGTTATCCTGTCTATCTTTTTGGCTTCTGTGTTTTATATAGTGCCTACGATATGGAACATGGGTCTTGCGGATACCGCCGAGGAATTCGCCTCCACCAATTTGGGATTCGTCAATCTACTGATCATCATATCGGGAGCATTGTTCGCCGGAGATATAATCTCTTCGGAGTTCGAGGACAAAACAGGTCTGATCTTGTTCCCGACACCTCAGGACCATAACAGTATATTTATAGGAAAATATCTCGCCTCGGCCATGGCTACATTCTCCGTGGTAACGATATATTATGGGATCACAGCGCTGGAGATCCAGTATGTATATGGTCTTTCAGGCATGGGTGTGGAATTCACGAAATCGTATCTTTTCTCGGTACTCTACATGTTCGGAGCGATAAGCCTGATATTTTTCTTCAGCAGCGTGTTGAAAAGATCGATAACCTCTACCCTTTTGGGCTTCTTCTCTTTGATGATGATACTCCCGATAACCGAGAGTGTGTTAAAGATGGTAGATATAGAACCGTGGTTTTTGATATCATACTATGATGGTTTTATCACTGATCTTTTAGGTGTGGTCCAAACATCAGATCTCCGCGGTGGAGGGCCCTTTGGAAGTTCTACTTCTTTCTCTCCGGATTTTTATACCGGTATATGCGTACTCCTGGGATACACGATAATCCTATTCATCTTAAGCCTATATTTCGTAAACAAAAGGAGGATGGAATGATGACAAACGGTAAGACCAGGGTTTTTAGAGGATTTGTGTTCTTGATATTGGTACTGATGATGGGCAACATCCTTTTTAGTTTCAGTATTAGAGGTCAGGACTCTAGCCCACCAGATATAATCGTGGAAGACATCCTGCTGTCGGATGAAGAACCCATGGAAGGAGATAATATCACTATAAGTGCCCTGATCCGGAATAATGAATCCGAACCGATGGATAATGTGTCCATGATCTTTTATGTCGACAACTTTGAGCTCGGAAATATAACCGGGATCCGGTTGAACGCCAATGAATCGAAGTGGTATAACATCTCGTGGGAAGCACAAGCGGGAGATCACGATGTGAGCGTTGTTCTCAAGTATAAAGGGATGATGATCCAGTTGGACAAGCTGAGCAAAGAAGTATCTGTAGAACCTGAGCCTATAGGAGATGTTTATTCTTTATTGGGAGCTTTTGTAGTGATATTATCGGCGATATTCACGACGATGATGGTCCATAGTATAAGGAAGTCCATACGGAGTTAGTTCTAAGTGGTTAATTACCTCTTTGCTGTGGGTTTTATCCCTATAAAAGAGTAGATTTTGGTCTGAATATGGTTTAATACTTTTGCAAGTATACAGTTCTAGGAAAAGAAAGAGGTAAACTCGATAACACCGAATAAGAGCATCAAACCTATTATCACTGGTTGGTGTACGAGATACAAAACCAGGGAATGCCTACCCAAAAAGGATGCGATCTTTACAGGAAGAGTTCTATCCCATGAGGGTAGATCGAGCTTTCTTTCTCCTCTGGGGTACAGTAATTTACCAAAATATATACCAAATAGAACAACCCCGAACCATGGTAGTAGAGGGAAGTAATCTACGGTGTAGAATCCCGACGGTTTCACTCCAAGCCATAGGAACCACGATGTATCTGATGTAAAATTTTTTACGATGAATCCGAGCACGACTAAAGCGCAGCCGAACAGCAGGTTGCTTTTCTCGAATCTCAGAAAAAAGTATGCTAGAGGTATCGATATGCCTATGAAATGGAGTATCCCAAAGACGATGACCCCATCCGGGATGAATATCCAAGTGACTATCGAGATCGATAGGCCCCAGGAAAATATTATCGTGCCCCTCTTCACATATCTTGTGATCATCTCACCTTTGCTCAGGCCGTCCTTTAAGGCTTTAGAATGGCTCAGCGTGAGGGATAAACCCACAAGGAAGATGAAGATTAAAGCGGTTGAACGAGCGAGAAAAAATAAAGGGCCGCTACTCACATCGATATCATAATACGCCAGATAGTACAGATCGAAGAATGAGTGAAATGCGATCATCGTCATTATGGCGACGCCTCTGAACGAATCTATCTCCCAATACCTTTTCGTTCGATTTTTAGATTGCACGATTCCGTAAGAGTGTATATCAATAAGTAATTGCTTGGGATACAAACATATTTCAAATAATTTTGAAACCGTAAACTTTATTAAGAAGATGGGTACATAGCATTTCAAAATAAATTGAAATGGGCATATCATGTGGGAATTACTGTATTCGGTCTTGATGAGCGGTCTGCTGAGCGTTTTAGAGTATCTGTCAGAGCATGTGCTGACCTGTTTGATCCCGGCTTTCTTCATCGCCGGTGCCATAGCGGCCTTCATCAAGAAGGAGGCCATACTGAAATACTTTGGTCCGGACGTAAAAAAAAGCATTTCTTATCCCATAGCCTCGGTCTCCGGTGCAATACTGGCCGTGTGCAGCTGCACTATATTGCCGCTCTTCGCAGGATTGTATAAAAAAGGAAGCGGTATCGGACCGGCAACCGCTTTTCTCTACTCGGGACCGGCCATCAATATCTTGGCCATAGTATATACAGCCAACGTTTTGGGGTACAAACTCGGTCTGGCTAGAGCCGTAGCCGCAGTTGCCATGGCATTCGTGATAGCCTTTTTGATGTCCAGCTTATTCAAAACTCACGATCGCGAAACCAGTGCGAATAATATGAATACCATAGTGGAAAATGATGAGGAAGACCGACCCGTGTGGATAAAATTGAGCTTTTTCGGGCTGCTGGTCGGTATATTGATCGTTGGTGCATCCGGATTGGCATGGGCACCGAAGTTGGGCATAGTTTACATACTGACCCTCTTCGTCGCAGTCATACTCATCTATTACTACAAAACATGGGAGGTCACGGACTGGGGATACGAGACCTGGGATTTAACGGTAAAAATATTCCCTATATTAATAGCCGGTACTTTTTTGGTGGGAGTGATAGCATTTTTCCTACCGCCTGAAACCTTCAGACCGTTTCTGGGTAACAACAGTCTGGGTGCGGCCTTCATGGGTGCAGTGATCGGTGCGATCCTCTATATGCCAACCCTTCTTGAGGTGCCGATAATAGGTACCACCTTCGGATACAATTCAGGGATGATGGGAGATGCACCGGCTCTCAGTCTATTACTCGCCGGTCCCTCTCTTAGTTTACCCAACATGATCGTGCTGTTCAGGATAATGGAATTCAAGCAGTGGGTAGCTTATATCGCCATCGTTGTTATACTTTCAACTTTGATGGGATTCACCTATGGAATGATAGTTTGATACAAAAGGAGATGAAAAAATGAAAGATATAGGAATATTGCCCTGCTCAGGGGCATGTAACGTAGGGATGCTTTCGACGAAAGCAGTAGTAAACACATTGGAAGAAACAGAGAACACCGGTTTCGTATGCGCTCTCGGATTACCTTTGGGTATAGAAGGGATCATAAAGAACGGTAAAAGCAGCGACGGATATATCGGGCTGAACGGTTGTAAAGTTCGGTGTGCAACTAAGGCTCTTGAGAGTGCCGATATACCCGTGAATGAGGATATAGTCATAACCGAGAGGTACGGTATAGAGAAAAACAAAGATCTTAGAAGTGAAGAGAAACTGGAAGAGATCGTGAAGGATCTGAAAGATAAGGTCGGGCAACTCCAAAAAGATTGATGGGCGTATAAAAATGAAAATCGAAATTTTTGGACCCGGCTGTTTTAAGTGCCAGAGATTGGAAAAGAATGTCAGAATGGCCGTTAAAGAATTGGGTCTTGACATAAAGATAGAAAAGGTCGAGGGTCTACAAGAGATGAGCGCCCGGGGAGTTATGATGACACCTGCGTTAGCGATAGACGGAGATATAAAGGTGTCCGGTAGAATATTGAATCCCGGTCAGATAAAAAAATTATTGAAGGAAGCTTCTAGAAGGTGAAAGTATGACTGAAGAGAAAGAAATGGATCGGAAAGCTGGAAAGAACATGCATGAGAACATAATTTTCTCCTGCTTCGGAGGACTATCTTGAGGTATTCAAATGGAAGAAAAAATGAAGGAACTGGTGGGCATTGCGGCCGCGGTCTCCGGGCATTGCAGGCCATGTTTTCATTATCATTATGGAAAAGCGAGGGAACTAGGTGTCCCAATGAAGGATATCAATGAAGCCGTCGACTTGGCCATACGTATAAGCGCATCAGGGGATAATCAAATGCAAGAATTTGTCAAGAAAGCAACTAATAAAGGTGATGGAAAATGAACAGTGAGGTGAAATGTGAAGTGTGCGACAAGACAATTCCGGTCAAAGAGGCGAAACATGTTCGAATCAAGAGTTGTTGCTCGACAATCACGGTTACAGTGTGCGCAGCATGTCTGGAAGTCCACAATTATAAGAAAAACCAAATTGAAGCAGGTTGTTGTTGATGAAAGTGAAGATAGAAGAAGAGGAAAATCTTATCCAGCATTGCAAAAGTGCCAGTACTGGCGATAAGATGAAGATAGATAAAAACCTCAATCTGCTGCTTGACCTAGAAATACCCAAAAGAGGACCGTTCAAACCTTTTGACTATAAAGAGGAAGATTTAGATACGGCTGTTAATGAAATAATTAAATTATGTAAGGAGGAATGAAATGTTTAGAAAAATACTGTATCCAACGGATTTTTCCGATTGTGCGAAAGAAGCTCTTGATTACGTTAAGAAATTGAGAGAAGCTGGTACGGAAGAGGTAGTGATATTACATGTCATACATGAATATGGATTTGATCACTTAACGGAAGTCGCTAAAAAAATCAATTTGGACCCTGAAAGTTTCAAAAAAGATATCATTGATAGCCTATTTGTTAAGCAAGAAGAAAAAGCCCAGAAGTTATTTGAAGAGATCGAGTCAGAGGGATTAAAAGCAACGATAAGGATAGAATTTGGCAAACCTGCAGACAAGATATTAGAAGTGTCAGATGAGGAAGATGTATCCTTAATCGTTATGGGTTCCCACGGCGAAGGAAAAGTCGAGGAGTTTTTCTTGGGAAGTGTAACTGAAAAAGTCCATAGGCATGCAAAAGTGCCAGTACTAGCGATAAGATGAAGAGAGTGAAAAATCATGGATTCATCAAACATCAGGAAAAATGCAAGAACGATCAGAGAAAGTATCGGTCTGGATAGCTATCCAGTTGGAGTGAAATTTGTATTCGATGAAAGAGATGAAGCTTTGAAAGAATACAAGCGTTTATCCGGTCACAGGTTCTGTCAAGCATTGATGAAGGCAAGGCGTGGCGAACATGTATCATTAGATAAAGACGGTATGGTCTGTCCTGCAGCCGCCAGGGCTTTCGGTTTTAAACCTTTACCAGATGGTTTGAAAACAGGTAAAGGATTGGCTAAGTTCGGTATAGTACAGCAGGACGATACAGGAAAAGAGATGTTCGAAGGCATGACAACATTCGACCTTGGTGAAATACAAAGGATACATCTTTTCCCGTTGGAAGAAGCTGATTTTGAACCGGATGTTGTAGTTATAGAAGATGAGTTGGAAAAGTTGATGTGGGTTGCATTGGCATATCTGAATGCAAAGGACGGTGAACGGGTGGAAAGTTCCACTGCCATATTACAGGCCACATGTGTTGATGCAACGATAATTCCATACAAAGAACAGAAGATGAATTTGAGCTATGGATGTTATGGCTGTAGAGATGCAACAGACATAGGAGCTGATGAAAGTGTGCTTGGTTTTCCCTTTCAAGACCTTAAGGCGATAAGTGATAACATCGATCATCTATCAAAAAAGGCGATACCCAATTCTAGGAAAAAAAATGCATATAAGAAGCTAAAGAATAATTATAGTCTACACCCTGAGGAAAGTAAGGTAGACTGAAAAAAAGCTTTTTTCACCCATATGTGATCAAATAAGAAAAAGAAAGGGGTTATGTTCACTACTGTTTGGTAGCGCCCACCTCTTCTGCCACATCAGTGAGGTCAAGGTTCTCGAGTTTTCCTTTAGTTGGGACACCTTCAAGACTCCAGCCTCTAGCGATGTAGTATCTGTCTAGTGCTTTCTCGAAATCTCTCCTTGGGATCCTTGCACCTTTGTTAGGTCCGTATGGGACCTTTTCTCTGTACATCCTTTCCGGAAGTACATCGTCATCTCTTAAGAACCCCTCTCTTACATTGTAAGCCCTTGAGATATTGTAAGCCCTCTCGCCGGCTTCTAACAGTTCGCCGTTGGTCACGTCCCAACCGGTCATAGCGTTGACCAGTTCGACCTGTTTCTTATCCAAATATATACCTCTGGAAAACTTGCAGATGCCTGTGATATCGAAGATCATCATAAGGTCTTCCATCATCTTGAGTGGAAATCCCTTGGAAACTATCTCTCTTCTTTCGTAGTCTTTGAAATACCAGAAACTGCCGCCGTAGTCTAAGGCATACGCACAGGATGTGAGATGGTCCGCACCTCTAGGCGCAACTGCAAGGGCCAATCCCATACCGAACATACCTCTTGCCTCGTATCCCGGAGGTTCCATCCCCTTCACATGTATAGCGAACTTTTCAGAGCCTTTTCCCAGTTTCTCTGCCGCATCCTTCACACCATCAAAGAGTAGTTCACCAAGTTCGCCTTCTTTGTTTCCCATCCTCCTGATGGCTTCAATCATCGCCTTTGCATTACCGAAATTTAGTTCCAGATCGGAATCTAAAAGCCCTTTTTCATAGGCTTCCATTGCCCATGCCACGGTGACTCCGGCAGAGATGGTGTCCAATCCGAGCTTGTCACATATCTCATTGGCTTTAGCTACCGCTTCGATGTCATCTACGCCGGTACAACCTCCCAGTGAATACTGTGTTTCATACTCGGGTCCGTCTATAGCGATATCCCCGTAAGGAGTATCCTGGGCTTTGAAGAATTGACTGCACGGTTTAGTACAGTAGGGGCAGGGTCTTCTTCCATCCCTATATTTTGCTGTCCATTTTCTGGGGTCGATATCTATCCGTCCTTCTAACTCATCGTCCAACTTCTCGTAGGCATCTTTGAAGTAGCCCGCTTCCCAATTCTTGACCGGAAAAGCTCCGATCTCTACATTCAGAGGATGCAGGGCTTCGCCGGACCCATATTCCATATCAGTTTTTCCTTCTTCTTGTGTCTTTTTCCTATAGGTAGATATGAGTGCGTCAAGTTTTTCTTTGTCGTGGACAGGAAAATCCTTCGACCCCTTAACCGCTATACCTTTCAGTTTCTTTGAACCCATCACAGCGCCGATACCTCCTCTAGCGGCTTGTCTCTCGTCACATTCTATAATAGATATCTTTGAAAGTGCTTCACCGGCAATTCCGATGACAGCGGTTTTCACCTTCCCATATCTATCTCTTATCATCTCACCGGCTTCATGGGTATCTGTTCCCCAGATATCTTCGGCATCCTCTATCTTGATATCGTCATCTTTGATCACCAGAACTGAGGGTTTCTTTGCTTTTCCTTCGACTATCAATACATCGTATCCAAGCTTTTTGATCTCGGAACCGATCCACCCTCCGACCAGTGACTTACCGTATCCACCCGTCTGTGGACTCTTAAAACAGATGGTCGTTTTGGAACCAGTGGGGACCTTGGGTCCGAGTAAAAGTCCGGGTGATATTATCAACTTGTTCTCCGGAGACAGCGGATCCACGTTCTCGCCGACCTCATCGTACAAGATCCTAGTGGCAAAACCTGCACCACCCATGTACCTTCTCAGGAATTCCTCGGATAACTTTTCCGTGCTGCTGGTTCCATCTTCCAGATTTACTCTTAATAATTTCCCCCAATGTCCTGACACTTTTTCACCTCATTCAAACAGTTTTTTAAGGGCATCTTTAGAAGGAACTTTGCCACTGACTTTGACTTCTCCATCGACCGCCAAAGCCGGGGTGCTCAGTATACCCCTTTCAGCTATCTCGGAAATATCCTCCACCTTATCGATATTAGCATCTATGGATAGCTCTTTCAAAGCTTCTTTTACCAGTTTTTCCAGCCTTACACATTTCCTACATCCAATTCCGAATATTTCAACATCCATATGTATCATCTCGCAGTTATTTCAATATTTGTTGAATTGGAATACGCTCTCGGAACTAATAAAGTTTACGTTCACCCTGTTTTCCTAGTGATATCTGAGAATTATTTTGGTTGATCATCAGAGCGGTGGAAACAGCCGATCCGGAGGGTATTACAAGCTCCGCTGCCCCTTAAGCGCAAATCGGTGGTCTAGCCCCCCATCTCAAGATGATCTACTATCCCGAGTGTGAGAAGTGGTACTGTAGTTATTGTGGGTTGTATGCATGAGTGTGCATATGGTGAGAAATACTTTCGGGACTACACAACGAGATCATAACCGACAAAATTTATTATACCATCGTCTTATTGTGGTTCATTAGAAAGAATG
>CAZAMQ010000050.1:0-17268 GCA_964486225.1 uncultured Thermoplasmata archaeon
ACAGTCCGGGTGCCTTCGCTTTCGAACCGATAGAAGGCTATTGGATCCACAATCCCACCGACACCGCAGTGGTATGGACAGTGAACTATTGACCACAAACCCCTTTCTTTTTATTTTTACATAAAGAAACCAAAGATTAATAACCTAATTAACAACGACGATAAGACGATATCGATTTTTCACCGAAAAATTATAAGTAGTCTTGTTGATATCCTATCTAAAGAAAAGAGGAATCAGAATGGAAAAAACGGTCCATCGGAAGATAGACAGGGAAGATGATTCCATCACCATCACGGACATCCAGGAGATGATTAATGAGCTTCAGGAGAAACACCCTGACCGAGAGGTCTTTTTCGATGGGGATGAGTTTGCTATCTGTAGCAGAAAGAAAAGAAACGGGTAATTTACTTGATCCTGATTAAGTTAGGCGGGAGTGTAATAACGGATAAGAGTAAAGGATACACATTCAAACCTAATGTAGTTAAGAGATTGATAGAGGAGATAAAGGATGGTACAAATGATAAGAGGTTTATCATCGTACACGGTGGTGGTAGTTTCGGTCATCCTGGTGCTAACCGATACCGTTTGAATACTAAAAAACCCGAACAGTTGGCCAGAGGTACAGCAGAGGTGCAATATCAGATGAGAGTTTTGAACCATTTAATATTGGACACGATGATAGATGCTGGCTTATGGGGAGTGTCCCTACCGGGAGGACTCATATCTATTTTCAATGATGGTAAAATGGAAGAGATAAAAACAGACGTTCTAGATGAGCTTGTAAATATCGGAACCATTCCCGTCACCTTCGGAGATGTGGCCATAGATAGAGCTCGTGGTGCAACGATATGTTCGGGTGATGATCTAATGCTAGGTTTTGCACATAGGGCGGAAAAAGCGATATTTGTTACAGACGTGGATGGCATATACAAGAAAGGGAAATTATGTAAAGTGTTTACCAGTGATATGCTGCCATTGACCTCTGACGACATTTTCTCCTCACAAGATAGGATAGATGTGACAGGAGGGATGAACGAAAAGGCAAAGAAGATGCTGAAAATGGCAAATTTGTGTCCGTCATTCATCGTCAACGGTATGACGGAAGGCAGGTTGAAAAAACTACTTCAAGGAGATACTACCATATGTACTGAGGTAAGAGTATGATAGAATCAAGAAAAAAAGACCACGTAGATATATGTCTAAAGAAGGATGTAGAGGTGGGTGTTGATTTTTGGAGCATGATCAAATTTTTTCATAGAGCGGCGCCGGAAGTAGATATAGACGATATATCTACACGATGCAACTTCTTGGATAAAGAGATGTCCGCACCACTGGTCATATCCGCCATAACAGGTGGTTATTCCGGTGCAAAAATAATAAATCAACGCCTGGCTGCTGCCGCTGAAGAGATAGGGATACCCATGGGTGTCGGCAGTCAAAGACCCGCACTTGAAAACACAAAATACCGTAAATCGTACGAGATAGTAGCCCAATACAATCCACCACTTGTTTTCGGTAACATAGGTGCGCCCCAGCTTATCCGCCAAAAAGAGGCGATTCCGATCGATGTCGATCAGTGTACGGAAGCTCTAGAGATGATTGACGGTGATTACCTTGCAGTCCACTTCAACTATCTTCAGGAAGTCATACAGCCTGAAGGTGATTGCCGGGCAGCGGATGTAATGACCACCTTAAAAGAACTATCCAAGCATCTTCCGATTATCGCCAAAGAAACAGGGGCCGGTGTATCCTCTGAAATGGCCGGCGAATTCGAAGATGCCGGGGTGAAGGCAATAGATATAGGTGGAATGGGTGGTACCTCATTTTCAGCTGTTGAATATCATCGTACTGAAAGTAAAAACAAAAAAGTTCTAGCAAAACTTCTATGGGATTGGGGGATCCCCACACCGGTATCCATAATCGAATGCCGTCGAACCACCCGATTACCTTTGATATCCACCGGTGGTATTAGGAACGGACTTCATGCTGCGAAGGCGCTGTCTTTGGGTGCGGATACCGTAGGGATAGCCGGCAGTATATTACCCTGGGTGAGTAAATCTGAAGAGGACACAATATCATATATTAACAATATCATCAAAGAGTTGAGAACAGTGATGTTCCTATTGGGATGTAAAAAAATAGAAGACCTTAGAAAACAGAGGGTTGTTATCACCAGTGAATTAAGAGATTGGATAGGGGATTAACTCAAAAATACGTGTTCATAATAACTCATCGAGATGTTTCTTCATCCTGTCGATACGTTCTCTCTTTTTCTCCAATTCTACTTGTGTTTTCTTCAGACTTTCTTCCCATTCTCCCAACTCCTGCTCCTTTTCCTCGAGTAAAGCTAGCTTTTCTGATTCTTCTTGTATCTCTGTCCAGAGAGTACTCAGTCTCTGTCTTTCTTCAGTCAACTCCGCTCTCTTGTTATCGAGCTCCTCCTCCCTACTATCGAGTTGTTCTGCCAATTCTAATAATTCTGTTTTTCTGGATTCGAATACCTTCTCTCTGGATATAACATCTCTTTCCCTTTGTGCAAGCTCTTTTTCTATCTTGGCCCTCTCCCTTTCCAACATTTCTCGTTCTTTCTTTATATCTTCCTTCAGCTTTTTATCCTCTCTTGACTTCTTGGATTTGGCATACTCCATCAAGCTGATGGCACTCTCTTTGACTTCCTTTAAATGTTTTCGTTCCTCTTCTATATTTTCTCTTTCTTTATCTAAACTATCTTCCCTTGCATCCAGTATATCTTGGCGTTTGTCCAGTTTCCTTGACTTCTCCATCAAGTCTTCTTCCCTTTCCTCAATCTTTAGGGCCTTTCGAGGTATTTCGTCTCGCAGTTCTTTCAACTCTTGTTTCTCATTATCCAGTTCTTTTCCTCTTTGATCTAGTTTTTCCTCAAATTCTTCCAGATCATGCTTCATCGTCTCCAATTCTTCCTCCTTTTCTAAGGCCGCCTCGCTCCATGACCTCACCTTTTCCATCTCGGTTGTAAGATCTTCCAGCCCCTCTTCGATTTCCTTTTCTCGCTCTTGGAGCTCAGATTCGATTTCTTTGACTTTCCTCTCTCTTTTATCTACTTCCTTCTCCTTGAGATATACTTCTTCATCTCTGGTTTTCAGCTCTTCATCCCTTGCAACTATCCTCTTCTCCTTAGTCTCCAGCTTCTCTAATTTTTCGCCGACCTCCTTCCATAAGGATATCACATCGTGTCGTTCACCCTCTAACTTTTCTACTTCTTCCTGTACCTTTCGTTCTCTTTCACTTATCCTGGCATCTGCTTGCTGGACCTCCTCCTTCTCCTGCTGGACCTTTTCAAGTTTTTCCTTTACGCTTTCCTCCTGTTCAGCCAACTCGTCGCTCCATCTATATAATTCTGTCTTTAACGTCTTCAATCCCTTCTCTTCTAGTAAAATGCGTTCTTCTTTCTCCTCCAGTTCCTTTACCTTTTCTTCTGTGGAAGATTCTCGTTGGGATAGTCTGCCTTCCCTTTGATTGATATCATTTTCCCTTTCGTTAATATCTTTTTCCTTTTTATTGATATACTTTTCTTGCTCTTGGAGTGTTGCCTCTCTTCTGGTCAACTCTTCTTCTTTAGCTTCAACCTTGTCCGTAAATTCTTCCCTCTCTTCTTGTAGTGCCTTCTCTTTAGATTCTATTTCTCTCTTCCATCTATCCAGTTCCTCCCTCAGATCGTGAAGTCCTTCCTCTTCCACGTCTATGTCTGAAAGAGTATTTTTTATATCTTCTTCTCTTCCTTCGATCTCTTTCTCCTTTTTTTCCAATTCTATGTCAAATGCAGATAGGTCGTCTTCTTTTTCATTTAGTTCTTTCAGCCGATCATCAAGATCTTTTTCTCGATTATTCAGTCTCTTGCTCAAATCATCCAAATCTTCGTTTTTCTTTTTTAGCTTCGCATCAAAGGAATCAAGTTCTTTCTCTTTCTTATTCAGATCCTTTTCCATATGTAGGAGTTCGTTCTCTTTTGAACCCAAATCCTCTTCACGTTTATTCAACTCGGTTTCTCTCTCTTCCAACTCACTTTCCCAATGGTTTATAGCGGCCTCTCTGTCGTCCAAACCATCTTCACGCTGATCGAGTGTTTTCTCTCGGGAATCGAGTTCATCTTCTCTACTATTTACGGTTTCTTCTCTTTTCTCAAGTGCCTTATCTTTCTCTTCAAGACCCTCTTCACGCTGGTCTAGTTCACTCTTCCGCGAATCGAGTTCGTTTTCCCTTTGGTCAAGTCGATCTTTCTTTTTCTTTAGATTTTCTTCTCTCTCAACAAGTTTAGATCTTACATCGTCAAGGTTACCTTCAAGATCCTCCAGTCTTTGAGATCGTTCATTGAGTTCTTTCTTCAATGCATCAAGGTCAGCTTCACGTTTTTCTAACTCTTCCTGCTTGTTATCGACTTTGTTTTCTCTTTCATCGATATCTTGTTCTCTATCTTCGATATCCTGTTCCCACGACTCTAATTGCGTTTTTCTAGTTGCCAGATCCGTCTCCATAGAATCGATATCCGCCTCCCGCTCTTCCAGTTCTTGTTCCCATCCTTCCAACTCTGCGTTCCTCTCTTCGAGCTCTAATTCAGACGTATCAAGTTCTTTTTCTCGTGTTTCTACTTTCTCTTCACGTGATTTCAGTTCGTTTTCGAATCCATCGAGTTCTTTTTCTTTAGATTCTAGGGAATTTTTTAGTTTGTCTAGTTCCTTTGCTCTATCCGTGGTGTTCTTAATTTCTGTAGTAACTTTCTTTTCCCTCTTCTCTAGATCATCCTCATGTTCTTTCAGCTCAACGGATTTTTCACCTAATTCGTTTTCTATTGTTCTTAACTCCTTCCTCTGACTCTCGATGGCCTCTTTTTCCTTTTCTAACTGAGAGTCTAATTTAGACAACTCTTTCTCCCTGGTCTTGACTTCAGCTAGTCTTGATTCCGCCTCTTCTATCTTGCCTTCCTTATCCTCAACTACCTTCTCTCTTCTCTTCAACTCATCTTCACGTTCTTCCATTGCCTTTCTGCGTTCTTCTAGTTCTTTTCTTAGATCGATGAGTTCGTCTTTTTTCTCTTCAAAGTCCGAAAGCTCTTCTCTAAGTTTGCTTATATCATCCTCTAGTTCCTCACGTTCTTGTGTTTTTTCGATTATGGTTTTATCCATCTCTTCAAGTTCATCCATCTTCTCTTCGTACAGCTCTTCTTTGACTTTCTCCTTGAAGGTTTCTTCCCTTTCCACAAGTTTTTCCTCTTTCTCCTTCAAAGAAGTTTCCAATTCATCCAATTGGTTCTCTCTTCTCGTCAAAGCACCTTTCTTACCATCAACACTTCTTTTGAGATCCTTTATCTCTTCCTCCCATTTTTCTAAATCCTCATTTCTCTTCTCTAGTTTTTCATCGATCTCTTTCTTGCTTTTATCAAGTTCTTTCTCGCGCTGGTTAAATTCTTTCTCTCTCTTTTTCACATCACTTCGTTCTTTTTCTAATCCTTTTTTGAGTTTCTCAAACTCCTCTTTCTCCTTTGTTAGTGTTTTCTCTTTTTCCCTCAATTCATCCTTTAGTTTATCCACCTCCTCTCTTTTCTCTTCCAGGGATTTCTTTTCCGTTTCAAACTGTGACAGCTCATCTTCTAAAGATTTCTTCTCCTCCTGCAACTCACGAATTTCGATCCGAAGCTTTTCTTCCTCTTTACGTTCATCTTCCAGACCTTCAATTTCTTTAATCAAAAAGTTTTTCTTTTCGTTCAGTTCTTTTATCTCTCCGTCCATCTCTTCGAGCGTACTCTTACGCTCTTCGATGATCACAGAGATATCATCAACTTCTTCCCGCCCTTTTAGTCTGTCTTTCAATTCCCCCGTTTCCGAGACTAGGTTCGCCTTTTCCCTTCCAAGGTTGAAAATCTCCTCTTCGATATCCTCCTTCTCACCTTCCAGGTCCGTTAACTCTTTTTCGAGCTCCCCCCTCTTTTCCTTGAGTTTCTCTATTTCCAACTCCACGTCCTTTATTTCTTTCTTACCTTCTGTGTCTTCCTTCTCATCCTCGGCCTCCTTCTTTTCTTCTTCGAGAATCTTTCTCGCTCTTTCTCTAAGTCCCATTTAAATACCTCAATACTACAACCCCAATGAATCCATTATCTTCTCGTATAGTTCAAATTCTTTAGATTTAGCGAATTCTTCTATCTTTTTATCCGGAAGGTATCCGAGTAACTTGTCTAATACCGATAAGATGGCACTTATCTCCTCTATCTCGATATCAGCTAGGTTCTTTCCGGCAGTTAGTGCGTCTTTTTCGATCTTTATTTTCTCTATCTCCTCCTCCAATTCTATTACCTTCTTTTTCCACCTCTTTTCTTTTTTCTTTAATATCTCTTTCAAGGTTGGGATATTATCACTGGACATGTCATCTACATCCGGAATGCTTACTTCACCATTTTCGTCCCACATATCCTTTAACTTGAACAACTCCCTTTGGATCTTTCTTTGCTCTTCAAGCCATTCTTCCTGCGTCACCTTCCCCTCTTCAGGTAATTCTTCCTCTATTCCTTCCAATATCTTTTCCCCCTCTACATATCTTCCCTTTAAATCCTCCAGAGAGTTCTCATTGTTCACAAGGTCTTCCTCCCATGCCCTCAGTTGACTCTCCCACTTCCTCAACTCATCCTCCCTGTTCTTAAGTTGTTCCTTCTTCTTTTCTATTCGCTCCTTTTCCTCCTCTTTTTTCTTGACCACTTTCTTGAATTCTCTAACACGTTCTTTCAGTTCTCCCTTCCTCTCTTGGAGCTCCTTATGTTGTTCTTTGAAGATAGCCTCAAAAGCGTCCCTCATATAATCTATGCCCGCTTCCATGTTTATAAGATGATCTTTTTCTATGGACAGGGCCTTTATCTCTTCGCGTATATCTTCATTTTCCTCTTCCTCTTCCATTCTGGTCTTTAAAGTCTGTATCCTTCCATCCAGGTCCTCCAACCGTTTAGAAGTGATCTCCAGTACCCTTTGAAGTGGCTCCCTTACGGATTCCAAGCTGATCCCTTCTATATCTTCTCTGGTACCGGTAAACTTTTTAAATACATCCAAAGCCTTCTGTTTTTCCTCTATCTTTTCCTGTAATGTTTGTTCTGTTTCATCCCCCCATCCGAGTAATTTTGTAAGGTATTCGTCATCATCACTCAAGTTTTCTTCCGCTAGGTTTTCTCCACATCTAGGGCATTCATCGGCTAGTTTGCCCACAGGATTGCCGCAAGCATGGCAAGCTCTACCTTCTATCACTTCAGGCTCCAGCCTCTTACCACAATTGGTACAGGCTATATCATCTTCTTCAACAGATGTGGCACAGTATGAACAGTATATACTACCACTTGCACTTCGTATTTTTTTTGCCATAAACCAGGACCGAATTATATCTATAGGTATAAACTTTTTCGGATGAATATCCGGGTTGTAGTATAACTGCATTATGAAAAGTTTATTACTCATATACATCTTTATAGCGATAATGTTTACAGCAACTCACATATTTATATCTAAAGGCACGGGAATGAGCGCGGTTTCGGCTATGAACGCCTTTGATGCGGCGTTATTAGACGCAGGTGTAGGCGATATTAACCTCATTCAAGTATCTTCCGTCCTGCCTCCCGATATAAAGGAAGTTGATAAATTACCGGATAGTATCGGTGCTTTTCGTCCATGTGTATTATCCGTATCTCAGGGCAAGGGCATCGGACTCACTGCGGGATTGGTTTATGGATATAGAGATGATGGTGCAGGAGGTTACGTAGCAGAACATTCAATTGAAGGTGGCGATATTGAGATGATGGAGACTATACTAAGAAAAAGATTAACAGCGATGGGAAGGGACAGAGATATAGGGATACAAGGTGTTAAGACAGTTCACACCTCGATAGATGTACAGCCGGGTTATTACGGTTGTGCTTTAGCAATTTTGGTGTATCTACCATGAATAAAGGTAGATACGGTGTAATAGTATGTACAAAATGTCGTAATGCAAAGGGTGTTGATCTGATCAGTAAAAATACACGCTGTACACGCTGCGGAAAACAACTATCTCTAAATAAACTTAATGTGTATTTTCGTTCGGATTCTCAAACCGAAATAGCAAATAAAGTGGGTGAATTGAACGCTAGATTACGGAACGTAGATTTGCCCGTTGAATATGTTTCCAAACCAGATCCCCATACCTTAGCGGTTAAGGAATCATCATCGGGCTCGAACGAGAAAGAGAGGCTTTTGATCCTTGCAAGAGTGCTTACAAGGGAACTAGGTTCCTTTGATAGAAGTGATCTACATCGGATTATCGAGATCAAAGGTACGGGTGATATCGATGAGATGGTCGAACTATTAAGAAAATTAGAAGATGTGTACGAGCCAAAAAGGGATGTATTCAAATCGTTAGATCTTTGACCATGTAACCCTTTTTAAGATAATAGTTCATCTTCCTATAATACTCCCTCACACCAACGCCGCTGGTCACACGTATCTCATGGGTGCCGTGTCGAGAAGCCGTGTTCTCACATTCTTCGATAAGCATCTTCCCATAACCTCTATGTTGATAACCCGTTCCTTCCTCATGGATGGGAGTCATTTCACCAACAACCTTTAGCTCCCTTATGGTAGGTGGGCATGAAGATGATATACGAAGTCTTGCGTAGGCAACCAATATATTCCGATCTGAAAATTCTAAAAAATACTCTTCACCCTCGGATGCATCGTAACTCATCTTTTTTAAATGTAAATCCTTAGGAGAGATCATAGTTTCCGAACGTCCTGCTTCACGGCATCTGATGCATTTACACTCCATACCCATATCATCCATGAACCTTTTGGCGTATTGTCTGAGATTACTTTTCTTCACGCCTGCATCTATTATCGGAGATGGTATATCACGCTGTACCCTCTGAATCCTTACATAATCCGGTACCGATGCCTTCATCTTAGCAACAAGTTTAGTAGCATCTTCCGTAGAAATAGGTGTATATTCACCCCGCTTCCACATATCGAAGAGTTTGGTGCCTTTTAATACAAGAGTGGGATATATCTTGACCATGTCCGGACGAAACCTTTGGTCTGTGAATAATATCTTAAAATCACGGAGGTCACCTTCAGGTGTTGACCCTGGTAAACCTGGCATCATATGATAGCATATCTTAAAGCCATAATCTTTAGCCAATCTTGTTGCTTTGACAGTGTCTTGAACCGTATGCCCTCTTTCAACGTTTTCCAATGACTCGTTTTTGATCGATTGAACACCCAGTTCTATACGTGTAACGCCTAAGGTATGCATATGTGATAGCTCTATCTCAGAGCATACATCGGGTCTCGTTTCTACAGTGAGTCCGATACATCGATTTTTTCCCGTCTCATTCTTTTTATGTGCCTCTGCAAGGCTGGCGGAAGGTTCGCTGTTCAGCCCGTCAAAACATCTCTTAACGAATTGCCGCTGATATCTCCACGGCCTGGCAGGGAAGGTGCCGCCCATAACGATTAAGTCGATTTTATCGGTAGGGTGACCGATCGCATGATACTGTTCCAATCTATCTCTAACTTGGGCCTCCGCCATAAATTCATGTCTGTTTCCCCTTAATGCAGCTGGTTCTTGTCCGGTGTAGGATTGAGGGCTTGGTACTTCGCTATCCGGTCCACCTGGACACATTATGCATTTACCATGCGGGCATTCAGTTGGTGAAGTCATCACCGCCACCACCGCCACCCCGGAAATTGTCCTTGACGGTTTTCTCTTCAGTACGTCGATCACCTCCTCCCTGGTAACATCTTCGACTGATTCAACTGCATCAAGTATATCCGAATTGCCCGGTAAGTGGTCGAGGTGGTATTTTTTACATAAGTCTATCTTTGCCCTCTGTAGCTCGTCACCGTTAGATATCTTCCCGAGGGTGATCAACCTTATGATTTCTTCATAATAATCCATTTGTATTCTGATGTCTTCAACGGATATAATTACCTTTCCTTTGTGAAATTAACACTTTTTAAATACATCTACGGGTTTGATGCCGGGCTCTGGGAACTTGTAAAGGAACAACTGGGACAACAAGAGGATAATATTTAAACCACTTCTCCATATGCATCCATATGTTTGCGAAGCCGGATAATACTTGGTTGTCAAGAGGTGAGGGAGGCACTTACGTAGACATTTTAGTAACGCCGGGAGCCTCTAACAGCACTTTCAAGGGGGTGAATGAATGGAGGGATTGCCTGGAAGTCGCAGTTGAGGGAAGAGCTCGTGAGGGCCGAGCGAACAAGTGTTTGATACAAATGTTTTCCAAACTGCTCGGTGTATCAAAAGATCGTATCAACATCACCGGTGGTCAGAGATCAAGGCAAAAGAAAATATTCGTAACGGGCCTCACTCCCGAGAGTGTTTTGAAAAAGATAAGAGAGGTAATAGATTCATGAGGATACGGGAAGAGCTAGAAGGCGTTCTTCAGGTTTTGGAGAACCTTCGTAACAGAGACAAAGATATCCCCATAATAGTAGAGGGTAGGAAGGACAAGGAAGCCCTCAGGAAACTCGGGGTCGGAGGGAAAATAATAAAGATAAAGAAGGGTAAATCCGTATTCCATATAATTGAGGAGATGAGGGGAGAGTACGCTGAGGTGATACTACTCACTGACTGGGATAGAACTGGCGGGCGATTGGCCTATCGTATACGGAAGGCATGCGAGGCAAACGACATCACTTGTGAGGGCGATCATCGACGAAACATTATCAAGTATGCAAAGAAAGAGGTGAAAGATGTAGAAGGACTCCCTGCTTTTGTATCAAGGGCTAAACTAATAATAGGTGATCACCATGGAAATCAAGAAAAAGCATAGAAAAATATTAAATCATATAATACATTATAGGGTGGAAAACCAATGACTAGAGTTAAGGTAATCAAGGACGTAACCGATTTCGTTCCCATACTCCGTGCAGTCAACACCAGAGTAAAAAGAAACGTGTTCACCGAGCTAGCCCAGGATTGGGTCACCGCCGACGATGTGGAGGAAAGATTCGGGGAAGAGGGAAAGATTGCCCTCAAACTTTTCGAGAAGATGAAACTTCTTGAGACGAGATGGCAACACACTGGACGTGAAACGAAGAAAGCCTATCATACTTATTATTCTGCGGTCCACATAGACACCTCAGCACCTATAGACGATATTAGTGATATCCTATTTGCTGCTATGATAGACGATGAGGAATTCAAGGAGATGGAAGAAAAGATGCTAGGCAGCCTAGAAGAGGGAAACGATTTCGCCAAGGACATGGAAAATATTTTAGATGTATCACCTATAACACTAAAAAGCCTCATCAAACGCTCAGTAAGACTGGATTTCAGAGGTAACAAGATAATAGAACTGTCTAACGAATAAAAAAGGAGATAAACATGGATATAGATGATATATTCTCGACCATTCCTGCGGGCATCTTCGCCCTGATTTCAGGAGCAGCGATAATAGGGATAATCACATATTTAATTTATATAATAATCCCTGTTCTAGACGAAAATTCAGTTGTATTTTTCTTTTCCATCCTTACATTCGTACTTGGTATCTTTATCCCTATCTTCTTCTTCATGGAAGATTTAGCCGGAGTTTCTGATATCATAGGTAAATTTATGGCAGGCATAATCGTTGCCGGTATCGTTTGGGTATCATATCATAGTTCTACCGCCTTAGAACTGAATGGCACGGAACTCACACTCTACATCATACTGCCGGCGATATTTACCTTCTTGACATCCCTTGTATTGGTAAGAGGGGTAGTTATCTCCCTTTTGGAGGGAGAGGGTTTGGGAGGCGGTGGATGGGAAACAGAGAGTTCTGATGAAGAAATTTGGGAAGATGAATACGACGAATCGGATGAAGATGAATTCGAATTTGAGTCTGAATCCGATGAAGATATACACAAGGATCATGAATTATTTCCTGAGGAAAAACACAGATGGTGAACTCTTTTGACCTCCGTCCTCAGACTGGGTCATAGACCGGATAGAGATAAGAGGATGTCAACTCATGTTTGCCTTACAGCCCGTGCATTCGGTACAAAAAATGTCTATTTTACTAAAATCGGTAGTATAATTGAGAACAGTGTAAAAGGTGTCACTGAAAGGTTCGGTGGCGATTTCAGTATCAAGGAAGAAAAAGATTGGCGAGATCTGGTAAAAAGGTGGGATGGCGATGTGATTCATTTAACCATGTACGGTGAGGACATAGATAAATTCTTTACTTCTACCGAGGTTAAGAATCCTCTGGTGATAGTGGGTTCGCAGAAGGTTCCTCGTGAAGTCTATGAACTGGCGGATTTCAACGTATCAGTAGGGAACCAGCCACACTCCGAGGTGGCGGCTCTCGCGGTATTTTTGGACCGATTTAACCGGGGTTCTATCGCCAACCTGGCCAAGGGGAATATGTCTGTTTTACCGTCCAAAGATGGAAAACGGGTCATCAACTATCACTCAATACCTACAGCTGACGAGTGCTATCGCCTTTTATTAGAACTCGGAATGGAACAAGCGCTTATGGAACATACCATGGCGGTACTGCAGCAGACGTTAGAACTTTACGATATCCACGGTGGTGATATACGGCTGCTGACAGCCGGTGCCCTGCTCCACGACATAGGTCGTACCGTAACCCATGGTGTAGAGCACGGCTTGGAAGGTGGGAAGATCGTCCTGGAAAGAGGTTGGGATAAGGAACTGGCATTTATAGTTGAACGACACGTTGGCGGTGGAATAACCAGTGAGGAAGCTGAAAGCCAGGGTTTACCAGCAAAGGATTACTTACCAAAAAACCTGGAGGAAAAACTCGTGTGCCATGCGGATAATACCGCCGGCGGGCAGTCACGATTTGATGAGATACTCCGTAGAACGGAAAAAGCGGGCTTCCATGATAGCGCTGAACGAATGCGGCGGTTGATGGAAGAATTCGGGTAATAGATCACTTTTCCTTCTTAATCACATGAATCATGACAAGGGCGACCAAAATACCTACTGTCAATGCAGCTATGATCCAGGTGTTGTATATGGGATCAACTGTTTCGACACCTATGTTGAATTCTGCCGTATGTTCAAAATCCCTTTGTGTGGCTTCTATCCGATATCTTCCTCCCTGTACCTGCTCTCCATCCGTATCGGTCTGGTCCCATTTGACCTCTTCGATGTGGCCGTATTCAGGGACTGTGGGTAATACATCACCGGCCAACGGGCCGTAAACAACTTCATCGGATTCTACATTCACAATCTGAATACCAAAGTCATAGATTATGGGTCTCGACACAGCAGCACCATCGTTCTTGACAGTGATTATGACATCCTCGCCTTGTTCATATACATCCTTATCAGTCCATAGATAATCATCTTCGATAACTTCAGATTCTTCTCCCGTTGAAACACCGGGAAAAAAGATCAGTAGTGACAACAGAACTAAGGCTGTAATCACCTTTCCAAATTTAGTCCGGTAGCTCATGATCTCAAACCACGAGTTGACAATGGTGCTCGGGCTATTTTTAACTTTCGTCGAAGAGTACTTACAGCTTCTCTCCTTCTGAGATATCCATCATCACGAAGCCTGAATTTGCCTTGGGATAGAAATCGGTGGACTTCTCAGGCATACGTTCGCCGTTCTTTGCCACCTTAAGTACCTGTTCGGGCTTGGTGGGGTTAACCAAAAAGGCCGTGGTTGCTCTGCCGTTGTCCACCCTGCTTATAGCATCCTCCGCCCAGCGTTCGTAGGCGATGGTTTCATCGATGGCTAAATCTTTTGCACCCATTACATGTTCGAATATTATATCACGAAGAATTACAACATCAAGATCCCGGTAATCCGATGAATATTTCTTGGGCAAATATTTCTCTACGAGCTCTGGTTTCTGCAGGATTAGGCCGAAGGTATTACCTCCTGTGTACAAAACGAATGAGATCCGTTCTTTGTTCTCTTCCAGGAAATCTTCCAGGTGTGATACGTCAATTTCCTTTACGGTAAAGAAATTTCTTAGTTCTTGGATGTGTTCATCTTTGACTTTGTGTTTCAGCAGTAATCTGTGGCCCGGTAGTACGACTAAACCGTGATCCTCAACGGGTACTAAGAAGGTCATGCGCCAGTTGAATGCATCTTCTGACTCCCAATCGTTCTCTTTCTCTCTCATCTCATCCCTGTAACTAACAGCGGTCTCGTATCTGTGATGTCCGTCCGCTATCACTACCTGTTGATCGCGTAGAATATCCTCTACTACGGCAATATCATTCGGATCACTCAATTTCCATATCCTGTTATGTACCCCGTATTCATCGGTTGCTTCATACATCGGTTCCCCTTTGCTTACTCTGTCGAAGATATTGATAGTGTCACCTTCAGGGTCGCTGTAGAGCATAAAGCCCGGTTCCAGATTCTTCTGTGTAGCCCTCAGCATGTTGAGCCTGTCTATTTTAGGTCCTTTATGTGTTTTCTCGTGTGGTAGTACTATCCGCTTTTCAAAGGGATGCAGCTTGACAGCGGATATGAAACCCTTTCGGGTGAATCTCTTACCCAGGACCTCGAAATCCTGGTAATAGATGTACATGCCAGGTTTTTCATCCTTAATAAGTACGTTTACCTCGAGCCACGCCTCCAATCTACCCGATGCTACCTCGTATCTATTTTCCTCCCTGGGAAGAATCAGCCTACAGTAATTGAACTCGCTTTTTGTGTAGTAATCGGTCTGCAGTTCTCCAGAGATCTTGTCGTACGGCTGGGTGATCACCCTATCTATACCACCCACTTTTTCTTTATCGTAACGTATCCCCCTGAAGGGCTTGATATCCACCATGCCGATTCAACCCCTTTTATCGAGTTCTTCGATGACCTTTTCAGCGGCCTGAGTACCCGCACGTTTCTGTCCTTCCATCGTTTGAGCACCTATGTGGGGTGTGGCGTGGAAGTTGTCCAAGGTGAGCAGTTTATTGTCTTCTGGAGGCTCCTTTGCAAAAACATCTTTACTTGCAAATCTTATCTCTCCATTGGCTAGTGCATCGTAAAGGGCTTCTTCGTCAACGACTCCCCCTCTTGAACAGTCGACGAGTACCGCGTTTGATTTCATCCTAGCGAATTCTTCAGTACTGAGCATGTGGTGTGTTGCGTCTATGTGCGGTACATGGAGTGTGATCACATCACTTTCCTTTATTAAAGTTTCAAGGTCAACCATCTTCGCGGGTTCCGGTTCCTTTATATCTATTACATCGTATGCGATTATGTTCATACCGAGGGCATGGGCACGCTTAGCTACCTCTTGACCTATGTTACCGTAACCGATTATGCCCAATGTTTTACCGTATATCTCATTACTCTTCAGGTCTTTTTTAATCCATTTCCCCCCCCTCAAACTGATGGTTCCGGCTACGATATCACGATAGGCGGCTAACATGTGGGTTAGAACAAGTTCCGCTACGGATATGGTGGTGGCTATTGGTGTGTTGTAGACTGCGATCCCCTTCTCCTTTGCATAGGCCACGTCTATATTGTCAAGCCCGATACCTGGTCTGCCGATAACCACCAGGTTCTCGGCTGCATCCAAGGTTGGCTCCCTCACCTTGGTCGAGCTGCGGACGATCATACCGTGGTAGGGAGGAACTGTATCCGTTAATTCTTCTTTACTCATGTCGAATTTCCGATCAACTTGTAATCCGGCGTCCTCCATCATCTTTATGCTCTCTTCTGCTATAAGATTGCACACGAGTACTTTTTTCATTTATATCACAGCCCCGCAACTTCTTCGATAGCGTCGGTTAAGGCCTTCACGCTCTCCAGGGTGTGTTCACCCATGTGACCTATACGGAAGGTCTTTTCCTTAAGCTTCTTCCCGTAACCGTTGGAGAAGAGCATGTCGTATTTCTCGTTTATTTCCTGCCGGAGTTCCTCGATCTTCAAACCCTTTGTGTTAGCGATAGTACTAACCGTCTGGGACCAGTAGCCTTTTTCAGGGAACATCTCGAAGTGCTTTTTCGCCCATCCGCGTGTGTACTCGGCCATGTCGAGATGCCTTTGAGAACGTGCTTTGTGTCCCTCTTCCAGCATTCGTTTCATCTGTGTACGGTAAGCGAGCATGAGAGATATAGCAGGCGTTGATGGCGTCTGGCCCTTCTTCTTGTAATAATCTATGTTTTTGGCAAATCCTGCATAGAATGAGCCTGCGGTAGTCTCCTTACTGCGCTGGTAAGCCTCTTCGTTCACTACACAGACAGCTAGTCCCGGTGGCATGGCAAATGCCTTTTGCACCGATGTGTATATCACGTCTATTCCGTGTTTATCGATATCTATGTAGTCTCCGCCCAGTGCAGATATGGCATCCACCAGTAACATTGTATGGGGAAAGTCTTTCATCACTTCGCCTATCTCCTCTATTGGATTCCTTATACCTGTGGAAGTTTCGTTCATTACACAAGTGAAAGCGTCGTAATCTTTCTTCTCCAAAGCCTCACGGACGTCCTCAGGTTTGACGGCTTTTCCCCATTCGTAATCCAACCTATTCACGTTCTTACCTAGACGCTCTGCGATGTCCGCCTGTCTCTCGCTGAAACTGCCGCAAGTCGAACACAGCACATTTTCGTCAACGCAGTCCATGACCGAACTTTCCATGAAAGCAGTGCCCGAAGCACTGAGTATGATCACGTGATGATCCGTACCCAAAAACTTCTTTGAGTCCTCTGTTATGGTCGTAAACAGATCTGTCATGGTGCTGGATCGATGTCCGAACATCCATTCGTTCATTGCCTCTATTATCTCTTCTTTGACCTCTGTTGGTCCCGGGATGAATAATTTCGTGTGTTTATCCTTCAAATACGCCACCTGGTGGGGCATTCGGGTAGCGGTATATAACGGTTTTGTTGATTCCGTTTAGTTCGTCAATGATCATACATTACAAAAATAATAAAAGAAAGAAAATGGTTTCCAATCATCGAAAAATAAAATATACAAGGACTGTTATCCCTATACATGCCTCTATGTAACCTCGTTTGCGGAATTATCATACTACTTCTGATAGTTGCTGGAATAGCATACCTTCTGGGTGCCGATTCACTGGGTGAATTCGCTCTTGACCTCATACGATTGATAATAATCATCGCCCTTATATTGCTGCTCATAGGCCTAATCCTGATAATAATAGGATACGTATCACGACCATCACTGCCCCTTAGTTTGACGGAGATTGATGGGTTGGTGCTCTCTTTGACAAAGGTATTGGACCCCTTTTGACAACTAAAGGATAAGAGGGTTTATGTTTA
>CAZAMQ010000051.1:0-16171 GCA_964486225.1 uncultured Thermoplasmata archaeon
ACTTTGTCTTACGTGTCGTAAGTAGACCGGTTACCCCTCAAAACGCCTCTTCCTGTGGATGGAGATCGCAACACCAATCATCAACAGCGTTGCAACAATGGGCACCGTAACATCAGCGAACTCCTATGTCTTTCAATATCGTTTCCAGATCAGCAACAATTATCTTCCAATTGGGTCTTTCTCTTCTGGGAATAAAATGATTGGCGGAGTTACCAATCCTATTGATGTCGGGCTTCATCCTATTAAGATTGTTCAGGGCCCCGTGGATGATACCGTCCAACCACTTATCGTCCGTACAGTCCTTCAGCCTTTCAATTGAGATACCCTTTCTCCACATACCCACCAGATCAAAAACGTCCTTTCCGTCTGTCCTACCTGAAAGGGCATGGATCTTTTGAATGAAAAGCATCTCCTGTGAATATGTTTTCAGCAAACTTGCTTTACCCAAAGTGAAGGGTGATTGAAGCAGAGTTTTAGGCGCATGTCCTCCATCCGGTGCACTATCTTCAAGCGAGGTGGTTTCTACGCGTATCCTGTCCTTTTCTCCAAAGTGGTTCTCAAAGTAGGCGTCACACCGTATGGATGTTCCCTGGAACCGGGGTTTTTTTACCGTATAGTCATCGAGTTCTTTCAAGATACCAAAAAGTTTCGCAGCGGTCGTTCTTTCATCTTTTTCTCCGTAATGGTCAAGATCTATGTCTTCGGAAAATCTCGGATTGGATAGATAACCCGCCCGTGCTATGGCGGTGCCGCCCTTGAGTACGAATGAATCATCCAGTGCACCTTCCATATACTTGATAACCTCCGTAAGAAACATATCCTTTGAGATGAATTTCAAGCCGAGTCCCGTACCGGCGGATATCCGTCTTATGGCACGTTGTTCAGATCTATCCAAGCTTCCATACCCCCGCATTGTCTATCAGTTTCCATTCGTTGATGTAACAGCCCCTGCTTTTTCCCGAAGGGTCCAATCTCGATCGGTGTTCCACCTTTGACCTGAAATCCTTCAGTAACCATCCCGGTGCATTTCCCGCCTTGGAAAGTACATAGCCGGCTCGTTGGAACAGCGATCTACTTGCCAATAGTTCGAACCAGTGGTGCACTTTTTTCCAGTCAGGAACCGATTCTGATATCGCTTTGACGACCAGGGGATAGCCGCCCGAATATTGGGGTTTGTATATACAATCGAATATGGTCTTTTCGAGTGTGGAGATGTATATCCCTTCGTCGTACAGCATACCCTGTGCCTTTTCTCCCATCGCTACCGCCCGTATCGCGTATTCACCAACCTCCCGGCATCCGCTTTTGTTTTGGGTTACGACGAAGACATCGAATGATTCGTACTCGATCAGATCCCAATGTTGAAGTGCGGACGAGAACCCGATATATCCCTTGAACATGAGTATCGCCAGTTTATTCGGGTCTTCTATGACGGGCCTGCCATATCCCTCACACCGAAGATATATCCCCCTTTTCACCCTGAACAGATGTCCTTTGGATGCCAGGGATGAAAGTGCGTTCCTCACACTCTGTGGATGCATAGTTTCCCGAGATGCACGTATAATGTCTTCTGTGATTATGATGTCCGCATCAGCAGCCACATCCATCAATAACTGTTCATTGGGGGTCAGGTAGTAATTATCGTTCATTTAATAACGGTATAGGGTATTTACTTAATATAATTTACTACTAGAGTTCCAAAGCCCAAAAATACACGATACGTTTAAATAGAACACAAACGCTATTATTAAGGTACGAAAAAAATCCTTTCTTCGCTCGTTCTCGGGCGGACTAGAGGAGGAAACAATCATGAAATTCAGCAGAGGAGGTATGTCGGTGTTCTTTGCAGTAGTTTTAACGCTCTCGCTGTTGGCGGCGGTACCCGTGTATTCGGTGGGTAACGCGAACAGGGATATCGTGCTCGTGAGGACAGCCGACCATGACGAACTGATGTATCTGGAGGATCAGGGGGCCAATATATTGGAGACCTACGACATCTTCACGCTCGTGGAGCTCGATCCGGCTGTCATACCACAGCTGGAGAGGATTGGTATGTCCGTTGATAGGATGGAGCATAGAACGAACTTGTATGTGCGGGATCAAAAATTTGACTTTACAAGGGGCGAACCGGAAATACCAAGTTCACTACGCGTGGACGAATATGCACCCGGTGTGAAAGGACAGTATATCGTGCACACCATAGGACCGATAGCACAGGGCTGGGTGCCCACACTGGAAGATATGGGCGTACAGATCATGCACTACATGCCCAACTACGCCTACCGTGTGCGGATGACTCCGGAATCGGCTCGCGAGGTATCGGAACTGTACTTCGTGGATTGGGTAGGAATATACCACCCGTACTACAAGCTGCAGCCCGGGTTAGAGCCCGGGATAACGGAGATCGGCCTCGCGCCCGGTGCAAGCCGTGAGAGCCTTGCAACAGTAAGAGAGTCCACTACCGTTATCGACTTCGTCCGGCTCCATAACGGCGAGTACTACTTTATCGCATTCGTTAGGTCGAGAGAGGCACTGCACCGATTGGTGAATATCGTCGATGTGAGTTTTATCACACCTTATGTAGTACCCGAAGTACACGGCGAGCGTGCGACGCAGACCATCGGTGGCGGTTTATACTTTTTCAACGACGACGGGGGCAATCCCTACCGTAAGCACGGTGAATATGGCTCTTACATCAACCAGATAGGCTACGAGGGCACCGACATAATCATCTGCTTCGCCGGAACAGGACTCGGCGGCGGTACACCTGAAGATCAGCACGTGGATTTCCAGGACCGGGTGATAGGTGGCTACTCATACTCCGGTGGTTGGGAGGACGGTCTTGGCCATGAAACACCAGTTGCGGGTGTCGCAGCGGGAAACACATATGATGGAACCGGCAGTACCGATGGTGATGGTTATTACAGAGGTCAGGGTCAAGCACCTGCAGCCTTACTGTACGCTGTAAAGATCTTCGACAACACAGGTGGCTGGGTAGGCCCAATCGATTCACGCGAGATAATCCAGCGTGGTTACGAAGGAGGTGCGGTCGTACACAGTAATTCGTGGGGTGCCGTAACGGATGGTAACTACGGAACCCGGGCATCACAGTACGACGATGGTGCCAGGATCTACAATATGATAGTCAGTGTTTCTGCGGGTAATAGCGGGCCGGGTTACACAACCATAGGCGAACCCGCTACGGGTAAGAATGTTATAGCGGTGGGTTCAACCACAAAGCCCACTCCGACGACCGGCCCCTCAATGTCAAGCTTCAGTTCACGTGGCTGGACACAGGATAACCGTATCAAGCCCGATTTGGTGGCACCCGGATCCAGCGTATCATCACAGTCGGCCTCCGACAATACAGGATACCATATCGCGTCAGGTACAACCATGTCCCAACCCGGAGTAGCCGGTGCGGCGACACTGGTCTACGAATGGTACCGTGACAATCACGTGGACAACGAAGTACCCAGCCCGGCCATGGTAAAGGCACTGCTTATAAACACCGCGAACAGGTTCACGGGCCATATACCCAACAGAGACGAGGGCTGGGGCATGGCGGACATCTCCAAACTTGAGCGACCGCTTGACGACCCGATGCCATTCTACCTGTCCGATCAGGAACACGTATTCACCGCGAGCGGTCAGACGAACGAGCATATGGTGATGTCGGATAGAGAGGGCGAACCTCTAAAATTCAGCCTTGTCTGGACGGATAAGGAGGCCCCGGGGAATACGGGCAGTGGCCCCGCATTGATAAACGACCTTAACATCATAATCGAGTCGCCGAGCGGCCTCATCTATCGCGGTAACGCGTTCATAAATAGCTGGACGGTACCGGGTGCCGAAGCAATGTCTGATTTTGACAGGAACGGAAACGGTTGGGACGACACAAACAATGTTGAGAACGTATTCATACATCCGGATGATGTCGAACTCGGTGTTTACACCGTCACCGTAGAGGCAAGGACCATCGCCGATGACGCCGTTGGCGTGGGCTACAACAGCCAGCACTATGCTCTGGTGGTTTACAACGGAAAAAGTCATGCACCCGGCGACCAGCCTGAGGTCACAGTGACGAGACCGGATGGCGGAGAGGTTTTCACCGCTGGTACACAAGAGGATATCACATGGACTGCCGTTCCGGGAAATGATCCGGGCGATCCCATCGATTACATACACCTATCGTACAGCATCAACGCAGGTACTTCCTGGACCGTTATCGCTACCGGTCTGCCAAATACGGGAACATACATATGGACCCTACCCAACGAGAACAGTGACCAGTGCCATGTACGCGTTCGCGCATTCGACACCATGGGACGCATGGGCGAGGATGTAAGTAACATATTCACCATGCAGGGAATACCACCCGCACCACCGCAATCACTACTGGTCGAGCACTACGGCGTGAACGTAGAAGTTCTATACGATGATGATGTCGAAGGTGGCGACCTTGGTTATACCACAGGAGCATCGCATCCTCCACCGGCAAGTACGTGGGATATACGCAGTCACGGTTCTTCTTCGGGAACTTACTCCTGGGACTTCGGTGATAACGGCTTCTACAAGACTGGCGACTACGGTTACCTGAGCTGGGCGATCACACCCGCCATCGACATACCTGCCAACGCAGACCCGGATTACGGCATGATGTTCACCTTCCAGCACTGGCGGGATTGGGGTGACACATCACTCTACGACGCCGGTAATGTTAAGATATCCACCGACGGCGTCGACGGTCCCTGGACACTCATAATACCGGAAGAAGGCTATGACGGAACGGTACCCACCTCTTGGAGCAACCCTCTGGGTGGAGAGCTGGCATGGGGCGGTGTAGTCGGTTGGACGACTGCTACATTCGATCTTACCGGTTATATCGGAGAAACCGTCCACATCCGCTATGATGCCGGTATCGAAGCATGGGACGGACTCGACGGATCCGGATGGCGTGTCGACGACATGTACATGGAAGCGTTGATAGGCGATGCATCCGGTGACTACCACAATCTGGTAACATGGGATGCCAGTACTGATGACCTGGACGAGGTCAGCCACTACAATCTGTATCGTTCGGTGAGTATAGAGGGCCCCTGGGTTGAGAGTAATTTTGTAGAAACGATACCTGCGGACGGCTCCATATATTACCAATATATCGACTTGTACAAAGGTATGGCCGACGATATAGCTTGGTGGTACGTGGTACGTGCCGTGGGTACTAACGGTCTGGAGGAACAGAATACCGATGCCGCCAGCGAACCGTGTGCAACGATGTTCCAATACATACCTCTCGAAAGCAGAGGAGAAGCAAACGGGTGGAACTTCATATCGTACAGTATCTATGTTCATTCGGAATCCCTGACCGACCTTTTGCACCCTATCACGGGCAGTTACGACCATGTGATGTACTACGATACGTCCCTGGGCGAATGGTTAAGCTATCTACCAGGTAGGGCAGATAGGTTCAACACTCTAGATACCTGGACCCGAAGCATGGGTATCTGGATCCGTGCAGTGGAAGATGTGGAGTTGCAGATAATCGGTGCGATGCCATGGCGCGTGGATATCACACTGTACCCGGGTTGGAACATGGTGGGCTATCCGTCGAGCACATCGAATAACGTTATGGAAACATTGCCCCCGGAGGTAACTAAGATCGGTATTTTCAACAGAACCCTACCTTACAATGTAGAGTACCTATACGATCTCTCAACGGTAACGTTGTCTCCACGTAAAGGTTATTGGCTGTACAACAGCGCCGACGAAGTTGTGGTCTGGACCGTCTATTACTGACGGTCTACTCCAGCACCTCGGGATTGACGATATTTTCCGGCATCTTACCCTCGAGTACCGCTATCAGATTCTCAGCCGCCATCCGGGCCATCCCCTCCCTTGCCCTGAAGGAAGCACTGCCAAGGTGTGGGGTGAGAACAACGTTATCAAGGTCGTAGTAATCAGGGTTGGCTCCGTAAGGCTCGTCCTCGTACACATCTATACCCGCACCGGCGATACGGTTTGTCCGCAGTGCTTCGATGAGAGCTTCTTCGTTCACCACGCCGCCCCGGGCGGTGTTTATGAGGTAAGCGTTTCTCTTCATCATCTCCAGTTCACTCCAGCTTATTATACCCTTCGTCTCCTCGGTCAACGGCACATGTAGTGAAACAAAATCGGACTCTCTCAGCAATTCTTCGAGAGTTACGCTTTTGGCACCGAATTTTTCTTCGGCAATATGGTTTACAGAACGACTGTGGTACAATACCTTCATCCTGAAACCCGTGCTCAGCCTGGTCACCGCTGTACCTATGGCACCCATACCAATTATCCCCAGGGTTTTATCGGTTAACTCGTGGCCGACCATCAGCCCTGGGTCCCATCCTGAGAAACGGTCAGCTCTTACGAACCTATCTCCCTGTCCGATGTTCCTTGCAGTACACATCATAAGTCCCCATGCTATCTCTGCGGTGGCATCGGTGAGCACACCGGGTGTATTGGTAACGACTATTCCCAGCTGGGTGGCAGATTCAACATCTATGTTATCGTAGCCTACGGCATAGTTGGATATTACTTTGAGATCTTTACCGGTGGTGAGAACGTCCTTGTCTATATTGTCGTGGAGCAAGCACAGTACAGCGTCGGCGTTATCAACACCTTCCATCATCTCTTCTTTTTCAAGAGGTCGGGGTTTTTCGCTAACGGTTACATCGTACTTCTCTTCGAGCATCTTTAAACCCACTTCCGGTATCTTTCTTGTTACGAACACATTCATGATTACGGAAAAGGTATATCTGAAAAATATAATACTTTTTCGGTCGATACATGGTGAACGTTTATGTTGCGAGAAGTCTCCTTGACTTGGCTGGGGGATGAAAGCAACGGTATCGCTGGGACAAACTGTTTATAGCATGCAAACATTCCATACAACTATGGGATATGATCTTAATAAAGGAAGACACTCGGTGTACGCTCTTCAATATCATTTTGTTCAATGCGTTAAATCTTGGAGAAAGGCTCTGGTCGATCCTGGGGTCATCGACAAACTCAAAGAACATATTTACAATATCAGCCAAACATTCGATGTAGAAGTACTGAATATTGAAACGGATAAAGATCATTTCCATATGATATTCAAAGGGCACCCAACATTGGAATTGACCAAGTATATCAATGCAATCAAGACTTTAACAGTGCTAAGGAAGATATTATTCGCCGCGGACGACGCCCCGGAGTAGTAAGATGGTCCAAGAGACTTTCGATATGTACAAGGAGATGGGAATAGGTTACTGGATCGTCATATAGGGCGATGTGATGTCATAATCGACATGATTGGTAATATATCCTGTTTTACAAAGTCAAAAAATGTTACATGTAGTATCAGGATTTATATAGCCCCTGACAACTTTTTCAACTATAATCTAGTATACAAATAGTCTAGTATACAAATAGAATAGAAGGTAGAACAAGGAGGAAATTAAGATGGAAAAAAAAGTCATCATTGTTTGGATCACCTCGATCATACTCGTAACGTCGGGAATGGCGCTGCTGGTTACTGGCGAATACCATAACTTTAATGTAAGGAGCAACTCAACGGAAAATTACGAATTGTTTTTAGCGGAATCACCGGACAGCAACGGTGATCCCGGTGATCCCGGCGGGCATTACATAGGCAAATGGACCACATCATTTACCGGACCCTACGGAGACAATACACCGGTATACGTATATTTCCCGGCCCTTGAGAACGGCGACCCAGATCTGTCTGAAGCGCCTTACCCCGCGCTGGTCTTCGGTCATGGCTTTCAGATGGCGCCTGCGGATGAATGGTTCGAATCATACGGTATACACTTCGCTAGTTGGGGTTACGTAATCGCCATGCCGGACTTCCAGTACGCAGGTTCTACCAACTCAGATCACGCTAAATGCGCCCGGGAGTACCTAGCTACCTATGATTTTATCGTGGAACAGAACGAAACATCCGGCAGTGTCATAGAAGGCTTACTCAATGAGGATATCATGGGCGGGAGCGGTTTCTCCCTGGGCGCGAAGGTTTCCATCCTTGCGGCCCAGGATGAGGTTGAACTGGGAATAAATTCTATCAAGGCATTGGGACCCATAGCTATGGCGGATAATAATGATCCTTCCACTTTTCCGAGATTGGACCTTATTGATATACCGATATTCCTGAAGTCGGGTACCGAGGACGAGATCGCACCCTACGAGGAGAATTCGCAGGTGGTTTACGACGGTGTTGATGAGGTACCCGCTCATTTTACTTTGGTAAACGGTGCGAATCACAACCAGTTCGCCGATCAGACAAGAGGGGGAGGCATGGGCGATGGAACGGCTACCATCTCCCGTGAGGAACAGCAGTACATAACGGTAAGGTACCTGACCTCCTTCTTCAACTACTATCTCAAGGGTGAGATGGAGTATTATACATATCTTTACGGGGAGGAAGCCGAGTCCGACCTGGAAGACGAAGTACTGATATTCAACCTTTACAAGAACATATTATTGCCCGTATTCCCGGAGACACCAACAGACCCCCTGCCCCAAGACGGTTCCATCGATGTAAGTGTCAACCCTACCCTGAGTGCTTTGGTCTCTCATCCGGAGAGCAAGGCCATGGACGTTGAGTTCTACGACGCCTACGACGACACCCTCATCGGGACGGATAATGGCGTTAACAGTGGGGAGAGAGGGTACTTCCAATGGACAGGACTAGGGATGGGTGAGAGTTATGAATGGTACGCGGTCGCAAAAAGTGGCGGAGTGACCAACACCTCTCAGACATGGTCTTTCACCACGTTCGAGTTGGAAGGTCCAACCATCTCATTGACAAGACCCCAAGGAGGTGAAACTTGGTCGTCCGGAACTCAAGAAGATATCACATGGACAACTACTTCAGGCGATGGAATCATAACAGGAATAGATATAGATTACAGCAGTGATGGAGGTGGATCATGGAACAACGTAGTTACCGATACCTCCGATACGGGTCAATACACATGGGAAATACCCGATGTAACAACGGATACTGCCCTGGCCCGTATAACGGTTTATGACGATAACGATCTGAGTGATTCCGATATGAGCGGTCAATTTACCATATTGGGAGCGCCCCCCAGTCCACCGGAAAATCTAGTAGTGGAACATCACGGATTTGGCCCCGGTATCATCTTCAGCGATGATGTGGAAGGAGGGGACCTCGGGTACACAACAGGCACATCAGAATCTCTGGCTAGCGAATGGGGCATCCGCCAGCACGGAGCATCTTCCGGCGTAAATTCATGGGACTTCGGCGACGGCCAGTACTACAAGACATCTTCCTACGGATATCTGAGCTGGTTGATATCTCCGGAGATAGTGGTACCCGTCGAAGCGGAGGCGGTGGAACTTTCATTTTCACACTGGCGTGATTTTGGTATGCAAACCACATATCTTGACGGCGGTAACGTGAAGATATCGACCAACGGTGCGGATTACACGCTGATCACGCCCAACGAGGGCTATGACGGAACGATCAACAACGATTACGGTAACCCCCTTGGAGGTCAACAGGCCTGGGGCGGTACCGCCGGTTGGGAGATCGTGACCTTCGATTTAACTGCTTATGCCGGCCAAAGTATCAACCTACGCTGGGACGTGGGTATAGAAGCCTACGACGAGGACTTCGGCGCCGGATGGCGTTTGGATGATATGATCATACAGGCCGAGGGCGTCGGTGGAGGAACCGAGCACAACCTGATAACCTGGGACGCGAGCCCGGACGAGCCTGACAAGGTGGTCGCATATAATCTATACCGTTCGGAATATTCTTCCGGCCCTTGGGATGAGACCACGTTGATAGTGAACATCCCTGCCGATGGTTCCGCAGATTATGGTTATATCGATGAAAACAAGGGTGAGGCGGATGAGATATACTGGTGGTACGTGGTAAGGGCGGTCGATGCCCTTGGCCAGGAATGCGGTAATTCCGATGCCGTACGCGAGCCCGGGGAGGATACCGTTACCTTCGACATACCACTGTATGCTGACGGAGACGCCGATGGTTGGAACTTGGTGTCCTTCAATCTATTACCGGTGGACACATCCCTTGAAGCGATACTCGCCGACATCGACGGCAGCTACGACAGAGCGATGTACTACCATGCAGCTATGGATGAGTGGCTGAGCCATGTGCCAGGCCGAGGGGAGTACTTCAACAACTTACCTACGTGGGACCATACCATGGGTGTATGGATACGCATGAGCGTAAGCGATACGCTCACCGTGGAAGGGTATTTGCCTACGAGCACGGACATCACACTGCGGCCGGGGTGGAACATGGTAGGTTTGCCGAGTTCTGCCAGCGGAAATCATGGATTACCCAATGAGGTGGACAGCATAGGCTACTTCCATGCATCTGCGGATTACAATCTGGCTTACGATCACAATCCCGGTGCCTTCGTATTCGAACCTGGCAAGGGTTACTGGGTTCGCAACCCTACGGATACGGCTATAACATGGACAGTGAACTACTGACCCCAAACCCCTTCTTCTTATTTTATAGTTATTGACATAACTTTTTGTACTTATTAGGCAAGAATTTTTTGATCCGACTTTTAGCATAACTGGTTTTTTGAGCGAATGATTTATAATGCTTTTTAATCACCTTTTCAAACATATCAATAGATTCTATAAAAAGAGTTGACAATTCTCGTTTGATACTTTTCCAAATATATTCGATAGGGTTAAGATCTGGCGAATATGGTGGTTGGAAAATAAGAGTTATATTGAGTTCTTCGGCTCGTTCTCTTGTTTTGTTGGCCCAGTGAGATGGAAAATTATCCAGTTGAAGGATTATTTCTTTCCCAGGATTGTGTTCCCTGATTAGTTCAAGAAATTCACAGACCTCTTCTTTTCTAGATCGTTTTTTGAAGTCGATGACACTATTACCGTTCAATGAATAGAATCCAAAGGTGTTGGCTCTTAGTTTTGTGGTGTTCTTTTTCTTTTTAGGTTTTCCTAGAGACCAAAGTCTTTGAGTATTGGCTGTATTTTGAGGGGAAGTTTCATCAAGGAAACCAATTATAACTCCATCTTTATTTTTATCTTTTAGTTTTTCCGCCAGTTTTTTTTAGCCTTTCTTCAGCATCGACTAGTCGTCTATAATCTTGCTGGTAAGGTTTACTACAATTCATTCCTAATTTTTTTAGAATCCTATTCAAGTGTCTATCAGAATAACTCACGTCGAATTCGTCTTCAATCAGATCGTTTATTTCCTTCTTTGTCCAGTCATTCCGTTCTTTTAACATATCTTTTAACTCATCTTTTTGATCGTCATTCAACTTAGGTTTTGGACCTCCGTCATAATCAGGTTTTAGTTTTTCAATATCATATCCATATTCATTCCATTCCTCTAACCAGTTGTATCCAGTACCTTTCCAAACACCTATTTGTTCTGAAGCTTCGGGTATACTTTTCCCTTCGTACAGATTCTGTATGAACAGTAGCTTCCGAAGAACTTTTGCTTCTAATTTTTTATCTCTGATTTTCTCATTTAGTTTCTTTTTTGATATCCATTTTTTAAGGTCCTTTGTTCTCGATTTCATAAGATAGATAATAGTAACCAAGTATAAATAGTTATGTCTTACACTATAATCTAAATTATTCCCTTGAATAAATACACAATACGTTTAAATAGTACTGAAACACTATTAATACCTTAAGTAAAAACTAAAGGTTCGGATCGATAGTGGAGGAAAAAAGCATGAAACCGAATATAGGATACATGTCCGTGTTCATAGTCATAGTCTTGGTTCTCTCCGTTTTTGCCGCGGTACCCATCATATCCTTAGATGAAGTAGATACGGATATCGTGTTGGTGAGGACGTGTGAAACGAGTGACATGGCATACATGGAAAAGTTGGGCGTGAATATTATCGAGGTATACGACAGTCAGGTACTCGTAGAGGTTGATAGATCTGCGATCGTGCAGATGGAGAGAACGGGTTTCACGATAAATAGAATCGAGCTTAGAACGACGATATATGTTAACGGTTACGAATTCGATTTTACAGAGGGAGAACCAAGCATGCCTGCCGAGCTTATGGTCGAAGAATACCCACCCGGTGTTAAGGGGCAGTACATAGTGCACATGGTAGGACCGATAGCACGAAACTGGCGGCAGATCTTGGAGAGCATGGGCGCCGAGGTTCTTAACTACATACCGAACTACGCGTATCGTGTGCGGATGACACCAGAGGTTGCACGTAAAGTGGAAGAACTGGATTTTGTCGATTGGGTCGGTGTCTACCACCCATACTACAAACTGCAGCCAGATATAGAACCCGGAATAGTAACTATCGGATTACTGCCCGGCGCAGATATAGAAAGTTTCGATGGAATGAATGGAGCTAACGTGATCACCTTCGCAGATCTAGGCGACCGAGGATGTCTTTTAACCGCAGAGGTTAGATCCGAGGAAGACCTGTACCAACTGGCAAGGATAAGGGATGTTGACTACATACAACAGTACGTAGAACCGGAGTTACACGGAGAAGTAACCACACAGCACATCGGCGGTGGTAGCTATTTCTTCGATGACGAGTATGAAGATCCAGAAATTGCGTATAGGAAATACGGCCCAGCGGGTTCGTACATGAATCAGATAGGCTATACCGGTAGAGGATTTGTCATTACCATCGCAGATAGCGGGATCTGTAATCATCACCCGGATTTCCAAGATAGAGTAATAGGTGGATATTCCTACACAGCGGATGGTAATTGGCATGATGACCATGGCCATGGTACAGCATGTGCGGGTGTAGCAGCGGCAGACACATACAACGGTACTGGTTCGGCCACTTACTACAACGATTACTTCAACGGCCAGGGTTCCGCACCGGAAGCCTTTCTCTTTGCGGTTAGAATATTCGACGGCACCGGCTCCTATGTAGGACCATCCGACGCCTATGAGATAATACAGGTGGCAGCGGAGAACTCTGATACGATTGTGCACTCCAATTCATGGGGTGCTGCCGTCGGAGGCTCTTATGACCAACGTTCATCATGGTACGATGAAGGAGTTAGAGATTTCGATATGGTGGTTACAACATCCGCCGGTAACTCAGGTCCGGGTTACAACACCATCGGTTCACCTGCAACAGGTAAGAACGTTATTACAGTGGGTTCGACCCTTAGATGGCCCAGTAATCCCGAGGAGATATCCAGTTTCAGCTCCCGAGGCTGGACGGATGATAATCGTATCAAGCCCGACGTCGTAGCACCTGGTTCGAGTATATGTACGACAGCACCCTGCGATGGATACGGACAATACCAAACCATGTCTGGTACATCAATGGCAAACCCTGCAGTTGCCGGTACCGCGGCTGTGACGATCCAATGGTACAATGATACCTATGAAGAGATACCTAGTCCTGCCATGGTGAAGGCGTTATTGATCAACACTGCCATTCCACTGGACGGCAACACTGAAGGACCCATACCGAATCGGGACGAAGGATGGGGTCTAGTGGATATCTCGAAACTCGAGCGTCCGCTGGAAGACCCCGTACCATTCTTTGTATCCGATCAGGAACACGTATTCACCGAAAGCGGACAGATTAACGGGCACATGGTGACGGTGGATAGAGAGGGCGAACCACTCAAATTTAGCCTTGTGTGGACCGATAAAGAGGCTGGAAACGTAGGGGGCGGCCGGACTTTGATAAACGACCTGAATCTTGAAGTCGAGGCGCCCAATGGAGATATCTATCGCGGTAACGCATTTGCATCGGATGCAGGTGATCAAAGTACATCGAATTTCTGCTACCCGAATACAGACACCATGTCCGTTTTCGATGATAGCGGTGATGGTTGGGATGACACGAATAACATTCAGAACGTCTACATCCACCCGGATGAGATGGAACTAGGTACCTATACGGTAAGAATAGAGGCCAGAGAGATTGCCGACGACGGTGTAGGTATAGGCGAGCCCAGTCAAAATTACGCTCTGGTGACTTACAACGGAGCAGGAGATCCCCAGATAGAGATCGAGCGCCCAGAGGGCGGCGAATACTGGTCGGTCGGTACAGAGGAAGAGATAATTTGGAGTACGTCAGAAGGTGCGGGTCAGATCACCCACGTTGATCTAGAGTACAGCGCTGACGGCGGTACCACCTGGACCGATATAGAAACAGGATTGGATGATACCGGCTCCTATATGTGGTTGATCCCGGATGATCCCAGCTTTGAAGCCGTGGTCCGCGGTACTGTATATGACGATGTAGGAAAAGATGGAAGCTACATTACCGATGAATTCACCATAACCGATGTAATCCCTGTTGATGTCGAGTTGATATCTCCTAACGGCGGAGAAGAATGGCACGTCGAGAGTCTGGAAGATATCGAATGGGACACTATCCAAGGTGATAATCCCATTGATTACATCGACCTAGAATACTCTGCTGACGGTGGTGGAAGTTGGAATCCAATAGCAGCAGGAATCGGTGATACAGGCAGTTATACGTGGGAGATCCCGGATGTAACTACCTCTGAAGCACTCGTCCGAGTATGGGCCTATTGTACAGGTGGCACATCCGCTTGGGATACAAGCGATGATTACTTCGAGCTGGTAGGTTATCCGCCGAAGCCTCCAACGAATTTAGAAGTGGAATGGTGGAGTTTGGAGCAGAACATATTCTTTGAAGATGATGTAGAAGACGGTGACCTAGGTTACACCACGGGCACTTCCGAATCCCCTGCCAGTGAATGGGACATAAGGCAGCACGGAGCTGCCGTTGGAGACAACTCATGGGACTTCGGCGACGGCCAGTTCTATAAAACATCAGACTATGGATATCTCAGCTGGCTGATCTCACCTGAGATCACAATACCGGCTGATGCGGAGTACGTTGAATTCACCTTCCAGCACTGGCGTGACTGGGGCGATACCGCCCTTTACGATGCAGGTAACGTGAAGATATCGACCGAAGGTGCCGATGGTCCCTGGACCCTGATAGTACCCGAAGAGGGCTACGACGGAACTGTACCCACTTCCTGGGACAATCCACTGGGCGGACAAGAAGCCTGGGGCGGCTCTTCCGATTGGACCGACGCCACTTTTGACCTCAGCGATTACAGAGGTGAAAACATTCACGTCCGCTGGGACGCAGGCGTGGAAGCCTGGGATGGTTTAGAAGGTGCCGGATGGCGCGTCGATGACATCATAATACTTGAAGAGACTCCCACGGGAACCGACCACAATCTATTGACCTGGGATGCAAGCCCGGACGACCCGGACGAAGTGGTGTACTACAATATATACCGCTCCGAAGAGCAGACGGGTCCGTGGGACGAAACTACCTTTATAAACAGTGTCGAAGCCGAGGGTGATGCTAGCTATTCATATGTCGATTTGGACAAAGGTTCTGCAGATGACATTTGGTGGTGGTACGTTGTGCGAGCAGTGGGACCAAATGGCTTAGAGGAACAGAACACCGATGCGGTGCAGGAACCCGGAGCGGACCTGGTTAACTTTGACATAGAGCTTTCTTTCAACGAGGATTCCGGAGGCTGGAACTTCGTGTCTTTCAACGTGATACCATCGGACAGCTCGCTCGAGACTATACTTGAACATCCGGACCACGGCATATCCGGCAATTACGATCGACTGATGTACTTCGACGCCTCTGCAGACAGCTGGTACACCTATGTGCCCGGTAGAGAGGAGCGGTTCAACAATCTAGAGAACTGGAACCACCGTATGGGTGTATGGATTCGTATGACTACTGACGATGTACTTACGATTGAGGGGACTGAACCCGATGAGACTACTATCTCACTACAGCCGGGATGGAACATGGTTGGTTATCCCTCCGATGTGAACAGTGTAGCATCTGACGTACTGCCGGATGAAGTGATTAAAATCGGATTATTCAACAGATATGCACCTTATAATATTGAATACATCGATGATCTCTCTACCGTACTGTTAGTTCAGGGAAGAGCCTACTGGGTATACAATGATGCGGACTACGAGGTTGACTGGATAGTCACCTACTAAAAACCCCTTTTTTTCTTTCTTTTTTTAAAACGCAACAACCAGCACAGGGGTTAATTTTAAGTATATTCAATAATCTTTGGTGGTGTAAAGATTGTTATAAATTTACAAAGGAGGAGA
>CAZAMQ010000052.1:0-15850 GCA_964486225.1 uncultured Thermoplasmata archaeon
ATTTTTTCTTGTGATTTTCAAAAAACCGAAAATCACTAATCTTTTGACAGGCTCGACTAAAAACCGGATCTTGTGCGGGACTCCCATCCAATCAAACCGATATATACGGATGGATCGAAGATATTGGTCATGGTCATCAGAGTTTTTTCGATGTCTCCTTCACCCTTATCCTCCTGGGCTATGACATCAGACGGATACTCTTCGAAGGGATCACTGAATACACCCTATTCATGCTGTGCCCCTTTCTTCACTTCGATATAGTTGCGACCTTAGTCGTCCTGGCCAATGTGTCATTCACAGCGGGGTATGTGTACAGGAGATATGGCGTGACTTGATCGGACCCAACAGCGAAACATATATTGATAGGTATCATCTCTACCAACGGTGCTTCGATGAGCGGGCTTGTAGAAGATAACAACACGAAATACCTATCCAAACAGAATATCCCGAAAAGAGTCTATATCTGGGACGAGACCCTAAGAGGCGGAGAACAAAGTCCCGGTGTGATATTCGACGTGCAGGACAAGGCGGATATCGCTACATACCTGGACGACATGGGCGTTGCGGTCATCGACGCCGGCTTTCCAATGATGTCCAAGGGTGAGCGGGAGGCAATAAAGACACTTCTTGGCCTAGGATTGAAGGCGGAAGTCGGAGTCACCGTCAGAAGTTCCCAGGAGGACATCGACACCGCTGTAGAACTTGGCGCAGAAGACATCTACATGTTCTCCACCACAAGCAGATTTCATCTTCACTATAAGCACGGACTCACCGAAGAGCACTGCCAAAAAAACGTACTCGCAACCGCCGAATACGCACACGACAGAGGGGTAAACTTCGATTTCATCACCGAAGATACCACCCGATCGGATGTTGATTTTGTGGTGGAACTCCTGAAAAACATAAAAGGAAGAGGGGCGAGACGCATCATCTTATGCGATACGGTAAGCTCCATAACTCCCGAAGCCATGTACAAATTCACAAGAGATATCATAGACCGAGTGGGCAGAGGTCCATGGGGAGTACACTGTCATAACGACTTCGGCCTGGCGGTGGCAAACACAGTAGCAGCGGTCCAGGCCGGTGTGGAGTACCCCACCCTCACCGTCAATTCACTGGGAGACAGTTCCGGCAACCCGGCCATGGAGGAAGTGATCATGGCCGTAGAAAAACTACTGCACATACCCACGGGCATCGACACCACAAAACTCTACGAACTTTGTAAACTAGTTGAAGAACGCTCCGGCGTGTATATTTCACCCCAGAAACCCATATGCGGATTCAACTCATACAGACACGAAAGCGAAGTACACGTTTCCGGTGTACTAGCACATACCGGTGCCTACGAACCGATCCTGCCGGAAGAAGTCGGCCGAAAAAGAGAATTCGTCTTGGGTAAACATTCCGGTCCGACGAACGTAAAGAATCTGCTGGATACCAAGAACATGGAACTCACCGAAGAGCAGATATCCGTAATTCTAGATACCATCGAAGAGGATATCGAAATGGACCGAGACGAACAGGTATCAAAATTCTTGCAACAAAGGGACAAATACGAAAACAAAGTTCTTGGCCTTCCCGAAGAACGTTTCTGGGATATAGTAAAGGAGGTCCGATATGGAGACTCTAGCTGAACATATATTCGGCGCACCGACAGGCGAATTCGTACGCCGAAAGCCGGACAGAGTAATGATACACGACGGTAACATGCCCTTGGTATTCGAGCGCCTGGAAAACGTAGAACTCTACGATCCCAGACGTATAACTGCAGTCACCGATCATTTCTGTCCGCCCAGCACCGTAGAGCGGGCCGGTTACGTCAAGCGATTACGTGAATTCGTCAAGGCAAAAAATATCACGGATCACGTGGAATTCAAAGGTATCTGCCATCAGGTAATGCTTGAAGGTAGGGTAAGACCGGGAGAACTGGTTGTGGGTATGGACAGTCATTCGACCACCTACGGCGCCTTGGGTGCATACGGAGTGGGACTTGGCTCAACAGATACCGCCGAGGTACTGGAAACCGGGAGTACGTGGTTCAAGGCACCCGAAACCGTCAAGGTCAATATAAGAAAAAAGGCCACTGGAACCGACTTGGCACTTGAACTTCTCCGTCAGGTAAAGTATTCGTGTAATTATCGTTCCATCGAATTCGCAGACCATGCAGAGAACAGTATGGACACCAAGACCACCGTAAGCAACATGGCTGCGGAAACCGGTGCCAAAGCCGCTGTATTTCCCACTGATAAAATAACCATTGAATACCTTCGGAGATACGGTATCTCGGAAGAGATGAAATTTTCTACCGATGACTCCGTCTGCAGTAAAGTTCTGGATTTAGAACCTACGGAACCCCTGGTTGCAGTGCCCCATAAACCCTATTCGATAAAGAAGGCAGTTAAAGTACAAGGTAGATCCATAGACCAGATAGTCCTTGGCTCATGCGCCAGTGGACGATACAGCGATATAAAAAAGGCTGCAGACGTACTAAATAACAAAAAGGTACATCCGGATGTAAGGATGCTTGTTATACCGTCCTCGGCTAATATACTGGAAAGAGCCATGAGAGACGGATATATCCAAACGCTACTCGAAGCCGGAGCCGTGCTGTTGAACCCGAGCTGCGGCCCTTGTGCAGGCATAGACAAGGGTTTGTTAGCCGAAGGAGAAGTGTGCCTATCCACCTTTAACCGCAATTACCGCGGTCGTATGGGTCCCGGTGAGATATACATCGCCAATGCAGAGATATGCGCTCTATCAGCCGTTAAAGGCGTTCTAACCGCGCCCGAGGTGTTCGGATGAAAGGCAGGGCAAGGGTCTTCGGCCATGATATCACAACCGATGAGATACATCCCGGTCGTTACTACTCTACAGACCCTGAAATACTTAAAAAGGGATTGATGGCGGGGATCGACAAAAATTTTCATAGTACCGTAAAGCCCGGTGATATATTGGTAGCCGGTAGATACTTCGGTATGGGCTCCGGACGAGAAAGTGCAGTCAAAGCAATAAAACTGGTGGGCATCGAATGCATCATTGCCCATAGTTTTTCACGATATTTTTTCAGAAACTGTATAAACCAGGGCATCCTTCCATTAGTGGTCAGGGGTGTTGACCGCAAGATAAAAGAAGGTGATATATTGGAAATAGATATGAGGGCGAGAACAATTAACAACCTTACGGAGGACACCGTGTTAGAGTTCGTGCCACTACCCGAGATAGAAAAAATTTGAATTTGCATGCACCTTTTCTTACCGATACAGGCAGCGGATCGATTTCAACACCCTGTACCTACAAATAGGTTTATAAACAATCATCGACATACGGTATGTCATGGTAAACATGAAAATAAAAGAAATCCTTGAGACAATAGATAAGAACGACATACCTACATTGATAGCCGCCCTTGAAGAAAAGACATCAAGCAAGATAAAAGAGAGCTTTTACAGCACGGGTATATTCAAAGCCAAGTTAGAAAACGGTAAGATAGATGTACCTGATGTGGAGGCTGAATCTCTTAACCTGAGCGATGGAGATGTTGTTCAAGTCTTACTAAGAAAAATCGAAAAAAAGTAAACATACCGTCAAACACCTTGTCCAAAAAACACGAGTTACTATTGGATTTAAGCTTTGATATTTTAGATTTATATCTTACTATTAATCTCTTCTAATATCCGTTCAAACTCTCTATTTGCTTCTTCTAACCCCCCCTCATCAAGTATCTTTTTTGCACTTACGAGTTCATCTACATATTGTTTGTACCCCATACCACTCTTCCTCATTTCACTTATACCTTCTCTGATTTCCCTTATGATGTCTAATGTATTATCCACCCTATTGATAAGATCGATGACCTCCTTGTTTATTTTGACGCCTCTCTGGTAATCCCCTTCATTTCTAGCATTGATTGAGTTTTTTAATTTATCTCTAAAAGGTAGAGAAATAGAGTATCTGTTCAAACGTTTTATCTCGTTCTTAGCTTCTAGGAGTGACTCTTCAAATTCGTATAATTTTTCCAGATCGTTCAATATCTCTTCCGCTTCTAAAATCCCTTCCTCTATCTCTCCTCTTTCTAACACCTGTTTTGTTTCCACCAATCTTTTTAAATGTTCCTGATATTGTCCACCCATTTCGCGTATTTTTCTCAATAATTCTTTTGCACTCGTAAGTTTAGAACTAAAGGCAGTTATCTCTTTGATAACACTTAACACCTCTACACATCTTTCTATTGCCTTTTCGTAATCCCCCTCATTTCTAGCAACAACAGATTGTGTTAACAAGTCACTCACAATTGTTGTCGATATTGGGATATTTCTGATCTTCACAAACTCACTTTTTGCCTTAACGAATAACTTTTCGTATTCATCTATTAAGGAAGATGGTTCTTCATCTTCAATATCTCCCTCAAAGATAGCGTCACAACCCGGGCATCTAGTATCGTGTTCACCAACCTCCGTACCACATATTGGACACTCAAAAACAATATCTTCCTGATGTGCTTCCACCTGTTCCACTGAGCCCATGGCGATAGAACCTAGTTTCTTAATAAAAGCGAGCAAATCTTTCTCTTCCATGGTAATTATGGATTCTTCTTGGTTGTTTAAAACTGTCTCCACTTCTTCAGGTGTCAATGATTCAGTTTGTTCCTCGAGCTCAATAATTGCCCGGGTGAGACCACATGTAGGGCATGTACTAATCTCCATGTCTAATTCCCTTTCGCATAATGGGCATATCAAACTTGCTTCTTCAACCAAAGGATGGCACCTCAGTACTAACACAAAAACTTAAACCAGGGAAATATATAAACTTTGACACTGTTTGACTCTGTTTCAAAGAAACTCTTCCCTAGACATAAGAAGTAAAACCAATGCACCTACGGATAAGATCGTAGAAACAAACAGAACTCCTATGGTGAACATACCTATGAATGCTCCAAATACCGCAATAATCCAATTTCTACGCTTGAAAGCCAGATAGGCGCAGGCAGCTTCCAAAATTGCCATTGCCAGTATAACGATGCCACATATGTTGAGGACCAAAACAAAGAGGGATTCTGATATCTCTTCACCCCATATCGGATCTTCATTATCTGTGATCATATACATTTCACCGGTAAAAAGAGTGAACACCAACAAGACCGCCATTAACGCTGCGCCAAACATCAATATAGACGCAAAAGTGGGTTTATTGCTTTGTGCGGACCTGCGGTTGGAATCGAATACGTAGCCACAGGTAGGACATTTTTCAGGTGTGCTCGAAAATCTTCTACTGCAAGACGGACAATAATCCATAATCTAAGAACATAATAGTACCAAATAATACTTTTCGTATAGTTACAACCTAAAAAGGGAGGGAAGGTGATTATCGTGAGTTATGGGTGTTTTATACTATAAAATTCTGTGTAATAAATCTAATTTAAATAGTTTCGGGATGAATCTTGATGTAAGACTGGCTGGAGGGATAATTTTTTATACTCTACCTTATAATGGACTTTTCATTATGAAGAAACCACGTAAAATAAAGGATTATTGTCCAAATTGCGACACACACACCACCATGGATATATCCAAGGGTAAGAATAGGAAGGTCTCTGAGCTGCGTAAAGGTCAGAGACGTTTCAGACGTGTCACTGCAGGTTATGGAGGTTTCCCTTGGCCCAAACCCTCAGGGGCCGGAAAACCAGTAAAACGTCTGTACCTTAAGTACACATGTTCCGAATGCGGTAAAACATGGCAAAAAAAAGGGCAACGAGCAAGACGTCTGGATCTCACGGAGTGATACCTATGACAGAAAACATATCAAATTTTATTAAGGTCAAATGCGGCGACTGCGGTAACGAACAGGTAACGTTCAAAAAATCGTCCTCTCGTGTATCTTGCCTAGTATGCGGCTCACTGCTTTCCGAACCTACTGGTGGTAACTGCCGAATAAAAGGAGAGCTAGTAGAAGAGGTAGCTTGATGGATGAAGAAGAAGATTATGAGTGGCCGAGTGAAGGGGAACTCGTTCTATGCAATGTAAAAAATGTAAGAGATTTTGGAGCTTTTGTAGATCTTGAGGAATATAAGGGGAAAGAAGGTTTTATACATATATCTGAGATATCATCAGGGTGGGTAAAGAGGATAAAAAATCACATCCATGAAGAACAGAAAAGAGTGTGTAAGGTACTTAGAGTCAACAAAGAAAAAGGGCACATAGATCTTTCACTAAAACAGGTTAACGAGCATCAAAGAAGGCAAAAAATACAGTCATGGAAAAATCACAAAAAATCGGAAAAGATGCTGGGCCTTATCTCCAAAGAGATTGGGATGGACATCGATAAATGCTATGACTTGTTCGGGTACAGTTTGATAGAAGAATTCGGCAGTATATACCAGGCATTTGAAGAATGCACAGTGGATCCCGATGTATTGGAAAAACATGGTTTTCAAGGAGAATGGGTAGAAATATTTAAAAAAATAGCGTTAGAAAACATCTCTCCACCGTACATCAGTATTTCAGGAATAATAGAGATGAGCTCCAAAGGACCAAATGGTGTCCAAGATATAAAATATGCGTTAAAAAATATAAAGAACATCAAAAACTCAAAGATCGAAGTAAGCTACCTAGCGGCACCGAAGTATAGAGTTGAGGTAAAATCGCTGGATTATAAATCAGCTGAAGAATATCTGGTAAAAAAAGCAAAAGAGGCTATCCGGCGTATTGAAGAAAGGGGCGGAGAAGGCAAATTCTACCGAGAAGATAGTTGATTTTTTTTATACCTTTCGGCCTCGCTGAATATACATCCGCAGTATTTTTGTAAGTAAAGTCCCACCTCTCGAGCCATTTGATGACTTTCTCTAAACCCTTCTCTCATATCAATATATAGGAATTCTACACCATATGTTTCTTCTGCTTGCAAACCTGACTTTTTTATCAGATCGTGGTCCTGATAGGGAGATAATGTTAAAGTTGTGGAAAATACATCAAAACCAGCATCTTTGGCCGATCTAGCTGTTTCATTTAACCTCCACGTATAGCAGAATAAACATCTATTATCCGAATTAAGCGCACCGCTTATAAACTCTTTCAAAGGGTAATCATCTTTAACGAGTAGATCTGCCGCACTCTTTTCACCATATAACCTCATAGAATCTAATCTTTTCTTATATTCTGTGAACGGATGGATATTGGGATTGAACCAGAATAACGTTACTTCGTGTTGTTCAAGTTCTTTCACGCAATATGTTGAGCAAGGTGCACAACATGCATGCAATAGAATTTTCATATTATCACATATTCATATCTTTAGAGCCACTCTTTTTGATGCTTTTTTCTTAGTAGTGAATTTTATACCACATTCTTTACACTCCTTTCCCCTCTCACCACAGGTTTTATGGTAGGTCGCCCCACATTCGCATTCTATCATGTCTAACCCTTTCTTTATGTTCCCTTTGCAGACATTACATTTCACACCACCCGGAGATTTTTTTACCTCGAACTCACCTATCTTTGGTTCTATCTCTACGGTGTCTTCCACCTGCTTTTGATCAAACACCCTTGTTACACCGCCTTTAATGACCACTTTATTATCGGTTGGTTTTAACTCAACCTCCACTGTTTCTTCTTCACCCGCTGTAAGCATATCTTTTAACTCTACATCTTTATATTCACATCCCTCAAAATACAATTTAGGTGATTTCCCAACACCATTACCTATGTTTTTCAAAACTACCTTAACCTTACTCCAAGATTCAGGGTCCACTCTACCCTGTATACTTATCTCTAATTTTGGACTGTACGGCTCCAGTGTTTTTTCTATCTCTTTAAGTGCCTCTTCCGCCTTATCGCGCGCCCTTTTAATATCGTCGACCTCAAGTGATTTTGCTTCCTCTACAAGCTTTTCTACCTCTCCGATATCTGCCCCAAATTTGTGTGCACTAGCAAGAAGAGAAACAACTTCTGTAATAAATCTATTATACTCGTCGAATTCTTCGCCGCCTATCTCATCTTTCGCGTTCATTATCAAAATAATAGATTCGATAATGTCACCCATCCCAAAGGAGAGTCTAGCTTGTTTCAAGAGTTCTTTGGATTCACCTATATCCATGCCTACTCTCTCCATCTTTGCGGCTAAGGATTCTGTTTCTTTCTGTATGTCGGGAATATATTCTTCAAACGATAATAAATTTTGTTCGGCTTTTCTTGCACTCATAAGAGCTTTTACATATTGTCCCCGTTGAAAATCCTTCTTTGCACTATTAAATTCATCCTTTAGATCTTCTACATCCCACCCGGCGCATTCACCTGCTGAAATTGCGTTTTCCAACGTCTCTAATAGTTCACTTACATTTTCATAGGCCTTAACTATCTTATTCAAGGTATCTCCGCTCTTAACGGCGTTATCGAAGGCCTTCACATAGAAACCAGCTTTGTATGCTTGTTTCGCCTGCCTTAAAAGCTTATCCGCATCCTCTACGTCTATTCCTTTTTCCTTTGCCGACTTCAATTTACCCTCTGTAGCCGAGATACTTCTTTTGGAAATGTCCTGTTGAAGTTCGATCCGTTCCAGTTCTCCCTCACTCTGCATGGCGAGATTAATTGACTCTTTATAATCACCTTGATTTTTTGCTTTTTCAGCACGCCTAAGAAGATTATCCGCTAGAGCCGTATTGACCCCCTGCCGTCTTATATCTCCGATTTTAACCTCGAAAGCTGAGAGGAGTTTTTCTACCCGCTCCTTCTCCGCACTTGCTATACTCTTCTCTGCTCTGATCGCTTCTTTTATCGCAACAGCGTACTTGTCTTTCTTAAGTGCATCCATTGCTGTACTAAGGAGTCGCTCGGCTTCAGTCAGGTCAGCGTTTAAATCCTTGGCCTCTACAAGCCTTTCCTTAACTCGTTTTACTTCACTAGCCGCCTTCCTACTCTCATTGCGAATATCCTCTAAGTCGTTACGACATTCTTCTATTTTTTCGATAGTTCCTCTGAAATCCTTTTTTTGCCATAAGGCCTGTGCGTCTTTGAGTTTTCTCTCCGGTCTGGAGATGTCTATGTTTATATTTTTTGCAGATTTTATAATGTCTCTGGTTCTCTCTATTTCGGGTTTTACATACTCTTCAACCTCTTTTGTAAGCTTTTCGCGCGCCTTTTTGATATTCTCCGAAGCGATATCAAATTCGCCTCTGTTAGCATTTCTGATACTAACCTCAAGAACGTTTTCAGCTTCAGTTGTATCTAACCCTATAGCTTCGGCTTCGGCGATGATATTTTTGAACCCCTCAGCTTCACTTTCATAATCATATATCCCATGAAGTTCCTCAATCTTCAACATTGCCTGTTCAGCAAGTTTTTCTGCTTGAACATAATCTCTGTTTTGGAAACTATCTTTGGCATTTAGCAGTATTTGTTTAGCAGATCCTACATCCGTGATACTCTCTTCACGCCTCAATCTTGTTAATTCATTCGAGATATTTGAAATCATATCATAACTTGATTTTCTTTTCTCCCTCAGAAAACGAGCTTGTTCTTTTATTTTCATGGAAAGTTTTATGGCATCGGTATAAGTCTCACTTCTAATATATTTCTTACAGTCGATGAGTTTCCTCCTTAGCTCTTCTATCGCCACTCCCGCTTTCTTTGCTTTAACAACCTCCATCTTTGCTTCCGAGAAATTTTCTTCAGATGTTTTACGTAGTCTGTTGTTCAATTCGGAGATGATGTTAGTTGATGTTTGTATCGAACTAGAGTAATCTTCATTTTCTAGTGCCTTTATTGCCTCTTCCAAACTTGTTTTATACCCATCAATATCTACTTCTTCTATCTCCAGCTTTTCCACCAATTCTACCAATTCTTCCGCTTTTCCCAAAACCCCATCCGCTTCACCAACATGCCAGTTCTCAAGTTTCTCGGATATATTAACAATAGTATCGAATGCATGCCTATACATTTCTTTGTCTATGGTTTCTTCAATATCGTCTATCTGCTCTTTTATTTCATCCAACTCGGAAAGGTCTTCTTCCGGGCCAGCTTCTTTCTTTATTTTCTCAATTATATCATTTATATTCTCGTAGCGTTTATTTATCTCTTCATCGATCAATTCCTTAAGTTCCCGAGTATTCTCTATGGCTATCTTACCAGCTTCAGCATATACTCCTGATTTTGTCTGGGCGATGGACTGTTCAAGCTTTTCAGTATATTCAGCAACATCAAGTCCCATTTGTTCACCGATAAGCATATTCATCTCAAGTTCCTCGATGAGACTCATAATCTTTTCATAGGCTACCTTATCAGCGTATTCATCGAACTCGTCAAGTTTTGCCATCGCAGATTCATATTCCTTGTTTGAGAAAGAACTTTCAGCCTCAGATATGAGTTCATCTGCACCTTCCAGGTCAATGTTCATGTCACTTAATTCGTCTATTAGATTACGCGAGCGTTCTATTCTTGATTCTGTCTCGTCATGATCCTTTACCAGTTCCTTAACCTTGCTCCTACCTGCCCTAGCCCATTCAAGAGCTCCCTTATGATTCCCTTCCTTTAGTTCATCCCGCGCTTTAGTCAGAAGACCCATAGGTTCGGAGATATCGATTCCTATATCCTTGGCCTTGATGAAATTCTCTCTTGACTCTGCTATCGTCTTAAGTACCTTATGGAACTTCGACTCCTCAAGTTTTTCAACTGCATCTTCAAGTATATTATATGCTTCACTGAAATGCTCATCGGTATACATCTTTCGGGCAACATCCAAAAGTGAATTTACTTGGTCAAGATCTGCCTCTATCTCTTTAGCATCTTCCATACTTGTTTTGATTTCTTTGAATTTTGATTCTACTACGTCTTCTAGAGATTTATCTAACTCATTTTGTGCATTTTTGATCAGTTCGAGAGAATCTTCAAAATCTAGCTTTTTTGCACTGACCTTTAATTTGCTTATTATTTTCTCAACCTCCGTGGTCTTTTCTCCGCTTTCTCTCACTATCTTCTCTAATTTTTCCAGCTGTTCTATACGATCATTCATGAATTCCTGGGTGTCGGTATTCAATTTCTCCATGCCGCCATCTACAAGTGTAGCCGCCTGTATGAAATTAGTATCATCTATCGCTTCCCTTATCTTGGAAATCAATTCCTTTACTCCTCTAGTATCCTTTTCTTTGTCCTCAAGAATCATTATCAAAGATTCCATCGATACTACATCATCCGTGAGCTTATCTTCAATCTCCAAGCTAGATAGTTTTAGAGCCTCTTCGGCGGTTTCCATGGCCCCCTTGAAATCTTTTTCCTCCGCTAGTTCACGTGCTTTTTCTACTAGTTCCTTAGATTCTTGATACTTATCTTCGTTACCTATCAGTTCATGTATCTCCTTTGCTCCCTCTAATATTTCTTCTATACCTTCAAAAAGTGAGGTTTCAAGTACCTCAATCGCTTTTTCAACATCTTCTAACCCTTCATTCCATTCCCTATCATCGATTTTTTCCCTTGCACTATCTATTAATTCCTTTGCTTCGCTCACATCAACTCCAAGTTCATAGGAGAACTCCAGTAGTTCTTCGGCCCTGTCCAAACTCTCTGAAGCTTTCTTCTTTTCTTCGGCCGTTTTTTTTGCCTTTTCTTCCATCTCCTTAGCCAGTTGCCTAGCCTTGAGGAACTTGCCCGACAATTTTACATCTCCGACTTTTTTCAGGCAGGTATGTTTTTGTGAAATAATAAGCTTTCCTACCGTCTAAATCCGATTTAGGCTAGATTGAACTGACGATTTATAGTTTTCGGGAGGGATACTACAGGAGGACTACATGTATCCGACACAGCGCAAAGAGTTTTATCGACGCTGCCCTGTATCCCCCCATGCATCTCAGATTGAAAATATTTGAGGAAAGTAACGGAGAGCAGATCGAGATCGATGTGGACCCGCGTACCATGGTAGAAGACACCCTTGAAGGTCTGATAAAGTACTGGGAGTTGGAAGGGAACTACGAATTGTCCGCATCGTCGAAGAAAATATCTACAGATATGGCATGGTCAAAAACCGGTGTTGAAAATGGAGATAAACTCACACTGATCCGAAGAGATAAAGAAAAAATACTTCCTGAAAACATGTGGAATAAAAGGATGGAGAACGAGATCAACGCACTCAACAATATGAACCTGGACGTAGAGATCATCGAGGTGGAAGATATGTTAGATATTTCCATAGTCATCAAGGATGCACCCGGCCCAATTCTTGTAGGGGATTCCCCGGCAACGATATTCACACACAAATTGAATGTCCGTCTCGGGAGTGGATACCCCTATGAAACCCCTAGGGTAACATGGAGATCCAAGATATTTCATCCCAACATACTTCCCCCGGACAAAGGAGGCACGATACATATGTCCTATCTGGAACGTTGGAGCTTTTCAAACAATCTACCGGGGTTAATCTCATCTCTAAAAAGATTATTGAAGAAGCCTGAGCTAGATATGAGATTGGACCATGAATTGTGTGTAAAGGCTGCGGAAAAATATCTCGAAGGTGAATTTTCATACTGAAATTCCTTCTGGAATAATAGGAAAAATTTTAAAATGTTAGTTGGGCATACATAGTATTATATGCTTGATAACCTGACCCTGCAAGCAAAAGAAAGCCCCGTCAAATTTAGGGGGCGTGCAAGAATCAACCAAAAAAATCTTGATGATATCGGCATTTCTGAAGGATCTTTGGCTGTTTTAAGTTCAAACGAGAAGGACATTCTTATCAACATTTTTTCTGACGAATTGGTAGACGAAAAAAATATTATTATAAGGGGAGAGGACATGAGAAAGCTTGGTATAAGTGAAGGTGGTTCTGTGAAAATAAGGGTTCACAGTCGTATATTAAAACCCAAAGCATTGGATAATTTATTATAGGGATTATTCATACTGTTCTGTAAACTGTGAGATGCATGAAGGCAGTAATTATTGGCGCCGGAGAAGTGGGATACGAACTGGCAGAATCCATAAGACGAAAAGGCCATAATGTGATCATCGTAGATAAGAAGGATAGAGCATGTGAAAAGGCGAGGTCTTTGGATGTTAAGGTCGTCATAGGCAACGGTGCAAGACCCGAGTTGCTCAATTCCCTTGATCTTAAACCTCGGGATCATTTCTTTGCGGTCACCGACGATAACGAGACAAATCTTGTTACATGTTCTATGGCCAAAGCTGCCAGATGCAGGACTATGGCCAGAATAAACGGACTTGAATACATCTCTAAACCGGTTTCCACACGATTCTCTAACATCGGTGTGGATTACGCCATATCGCCCGAACTATTGATAGCAAAGAAGATCGCAAATATCATCAGCACTCCGGCAGCTATAGATATGAATCTATCTATGGGTGAAAAGATAAATGTAGTTGAGTATAAAGTAATGCGGAAGTCAAAAGTACGTGGTAAAAAAATTTCTAGTATCAATCTTCCACCAAATGTAAATCTAGGCGCTATAATCAGGGAAAACGACGTTCTCGTGCCCCACGGCGACACTGTGTTAATGGAAGATGACAAATTAATCGTGATGATGGACAGTGCTAGGGGCTCAAAAAAGATGAGGCAACTCCTGGGAACCAAGAGAGATAAGAAACATCAAAGCGTGATGATAGTTGGTGCAACGAGCATCGGTATCAACGTTGCTCACATACTCGATAAAAGGGGAATGACGGTAAAAATAATAGAGGGGACAAGAAGGAGGGCTAGGGCAGCGGCAGAGACCTTGGGCAATCTGGAAATAATCCATGGTGATGCTAGAGATAAACGGATACTGATAGAAGAAGGCATACTACGCACGGATGCTTTTGCATCAACTACTACGTCGGAAGAGTTCAATGTACTTGTAAGTCTTCTCGCCAAAATATACGGTGTAGATAAGACCATAGCCGTAGTTCGGGAACTGGGATTGAAATCTTTGATTGAAACTGTTGGTATCGACATGGCCGCATCGCCTCAGCTCCAGACGGCACAGATGATGCTGCGGTTGGCTAGGGAGCTGAATCCATTGAAGGCTATCTCAATACACGGAGGTGACCTTTACATACTGGAGATGAACGTTAACGATGATTCAAAGCTATTGGGGAAAAGGCTCAGGTATTCCAAATTGCCCAAGGAATGTATAGTTGGGGCCATAATACGTAGAGGTAAGACGCTGATACCCAGGGGCAGTGTTGTGCTTAGAGAGGGAGATGAGGTTATTCTTTTCGTTTTGAAGGGTCAGATAAGCATCGTGGAGGAATTATTTTAGATGAGATGGAAAGTAGTCATAGGTAACCTAGGAACTATTTTAAAGCTATTCGGGTTTGCTTTTTTTGTCCCCATTTTCCCCGCTTTGTGGTATCAAGAAGGGGGTCTTGTTTTTAACTTCCTGCCTACGAATGCATTGATATTTTTGTTCATGGCATCCTTCACGATCACGATCGGATATCCTTTGGAAGCCTTCGGTAAGGCGGAGAATTTTTTTCACAACGAAGCTATCGTATTGGTGAGCACCGCCTGGTTGATACTTGCGGCTATATCCGCCATACCATTCATGTTGACAGGCACATTGACATCTCCCGTTGATGCATTCTTCGAGGCGATGTCCGGGATAACCACTACCGGAGCCACTATTCTACCCTACCCTCTTGAACAACACCATAAGAGCATATTTTTGTGGAGGGCTACATTACAATGGATAGGCGGTATGGGCGTCATCGTCCTGTCAGTCGCTGTGCTCTCAAAACTCAGTAAAGGAGGATTAAGATTGTTAGAGGCCGAGGCTCCCGGACTTTCCATAACACGTTTGAAACCTAAAATCATGGAGACAGCCAAGATACTGTGGTACATTTACGCTCTTCTAACACTGTGTATGCTTATCCTGTTGATGGGGGCAGGAACTTCATTATTCGATGCAATACTTCATTCCATGACCACCATGTCAACGGGCGGTTTTTCATCTCATACGTCAAGTGTGGGATATTTCCCATCGGGAGTCCAGTGGATAATAATATTCTTCATGCTCATGGGCGGAATTAATTTCTCACTTCATTATCAAATATTCATCGGTAACATACGAAAGGCCCTTAAAAATACCGAGTTACATGTATTTCTCGGCATAATCTTAAGCGGGACGTTTCTGGTTACCTGCCTGCTCATAGATACAGGGTTACCACTTATGGATTCCTTCAGAACTGCCGCGTTCCAGGTGGTCGCCTTCTCATCTAACACCGGCTACTTCACCACCAACTACGATTCATGGCCCGATCTCGCTCGCCTGATCTTGCTTATCCTGATGTTCGTCGGCGCATCAGCAGGCTCCACCGGCGGTGGTCTTAAGGTACTTCGTGTTACACTTATTTTAAAGATGGTAATCCGACGCATTCGTGAATTCATCAACCCAAGGCGCGTGATGGTTGTCAGACTAGGCGAACAGGTACTGGAGGAAAAAACGCTTTACAATATCCTTATTTTCTTCGCTGCATATTTGATGGTTTTTATCATCGGAATGCTGATGCTTACAGCTATAGGTCTTGATGTTATATCTGCCATATCTGCCTCGGCTTCGTGCATAGGTAACGTCGGACCGGCACTCGGCCTTCTCGGCCCCTTGAACAATTATTCTTCGGTGCCAGTGGCCGGAAAGGTGCTTCTTTCGTTACTCATGTGGATAGGTAGGCTGGAAATATTCACCGCCGTGGTTCTCTTCAATCCGGATCTTTACAAAAAACGCAGGCTGAAAACCATCATAGAATTTAGGAAATAACTGATCATCGAAGTGAGCTCGCAGGGAGAATGCGCCGGACTATCGTCCGCCCACTTTTTAGTTTCTTTGCTAACTCAGAAACATAAAAAGTGCGAGGGAAGGGATTTGAACCCTCGGACCCCT
>CAZAMQ010000053.1:0-15786 GCA_964486225.1 uncultured Thermoplasmata archaeon
TCGCAAAACTCAGAAACATAAAAAGTGCAGCAGGAAGTAAAGCTTCCTCCCATTACCAACTTATCTCGCTCCACTCGCTAAGATTAGTAATGCGGGGGGAGGGATTTGAACCCTCGGAGACCTATGTCACAAGGTCCTAAGCCTTGCCCCTTTGGCCATGCTCGGGTACCCCCGCAGTTACGAGTGTTAGCGAGTAACGAGGGCAAATCGGAATAGCGTTCCAGTGATTGCCCGCGGTCTCTTTCTGACCATTGTTATCCACCTTGCGGATGTAAACGACGATAATGCCATTTAGATGTACTACCAAACATATGTGTAATAAGAGAATTACGGTCAAATAGATACTCTACGGCCCGAAGGATCACGTTCGAATCTGCCGAACTCTTCCATAACCACCAACTCCTTACCACTAAATACAGGCCCATCACGGCAAACCTGTAAACCATCGATAGAGCAAGAATCGCACAGTCCCATGCCGCACTTCATGTATCGCTCAAGGGAGGCCTGCACCGGTATTTTCCGTTCAACACACATATCAACTACTTTCTTCATCATCTTCTCGGGTCCGCATGTTAGAACCCTGTCCACACCGTCGAGCATATCTACCGCCAGCCCGGTGACCACACAGTGTCGCCCTGCGGAACCATCGTCGGTGCATAACTCAAGATGAGATATCCGAGATATCTCATCTACGAAAAGCAGTTCGTCTAAACAAGAAGCACCCAGTGCCACCTTTACTTTGGAACCACCTCTGTTCAACTCCTCGACCGCCGGTAAAAGGGACGCTCCACCGTAACCACCCATAACCACCAATGTATCGCCCTTTCCGAGATCATAACCGTTCCCGTAGGGCCCCCGGATCCCCAACCTATCACCTACATTCATTTTGTGCAGTGTTTCGGTTCCCTTGCCCACCGCCTTTACAGTTACCGAACATTCTTGGTATGTTCGCGAGAGAGCCAGTGGAAATTCGTCCGCACCGGGTACCCATACCATGATGAACTGTCCCGGGCGTGTATCAATAACTCTATCTAAGTAAAATGATTTGATGGTGGGTGTCTCCTCTTTGATCTTCGTGATCTTAACGGTCTCCAATTTACTCATGTTATACCCTAATCCTTAAGGTCTTTTTGAATTTTTCTTCAAGTCCGTTTGAACCATTTATCCATCTCTTTCGTTGAGAATTTGATTATCGTGGGCCTGCCGTGAGGGCATGTATAAGGATTGTCCGTATGCCCGAGTTCGATCAATAAGTCCCTGGCTGAGCTTACAGACAGCATATCTCCTGCAGTAACGGATGAATGACATGCCATATATCGTATCATCTCTTCCCTACGATCGTCGAGACTGCTGCCTTTCATGGCCATCAATTCGTCGATGACGGAATGTATTATCTCCTTTTCCTGTAACTCACCCAGAACCACAGGCAGCCCTATGACTCTGAAAGTGGTCTTGCCAAAGGGCTCTATATGGAAACCGAGGTTTTTCAACAGTCCTTCGTTGGCCCTGATTATAGCCGCCTCTCTGGCTCTCAGCTCTATGTTCACTGGGCTGACCAATCGTTGGCTGTCTATCCTGCCTTCGATCGCCTTCTTGATCCGTTCATAATTGATCCGTTCGTGGGCTGCGTGTTGGTCGATCACGGCCATCCCTTCAGGTGTCTCGGCGATTATGTATTTATCGTACAGTATCCCGATAACCCTCATCTGAGAGAGTTTTGACTCCGGGACATCGTTTCCCTCTTCCAGCTCGAGGCTCTGCTGCCTGGTCATCTCTGCTTTCTCTTCACTCTCTTCTTTTTTAACATCCCCGTCCTCTTCACGGACGGTTTTCGGCGACGGTACAAGATCTTCACCAAGTAAAGCATATCTTACACCCCTGGAAACCTCTTCTTTGACTCTATCGCCGTTGAGGAATCTTATCTTTATCTTGGTGGGATGCACGTTAACGTCTATTTCTTCACCGGCGATATCAATATTGAGAACGACGATGGGATATCGTTTTTTTGGGAGCATGGTACTGTACCCCGCCATCACGGCATCCCGCAGCATGGGATTGTTAACATATCTGTTATTGACGTATGTGTATATATGGTCTCTTGTGGAGCGTGATATCTCCGGCTTGCTAAGAGCGCCTTTGACAGATAAAAGGCTATCGGAAGTATCAACCATCACCATCTTTCTTGCTATCCCGACGCCGTAGATGTGCTTTATGTTCTCCTCCAAAGAATCCGTCTTCGGCGTGAACAGGAGTTCATTATCATTGTGGAAGAGGACGAATTTGATCTCGGGGTGAGCAAGCGCGTACCTTGTCACTACTTCGCTTATATGTGCGAACTCTGTACCTGTTCTTTTCAGGTACTTCCTTCTGGCGGGTGTATTGTAGAATAGGTCATTTACCTCCACCGTTGTTCCTTCCGGGCAGCCGATGTCCCTTAACTCTTTCTTTTCGCCGCCGTGTATCACGAACTCCGTACCTTCGATAGCACCCTGTAGCTTTGTAGCGACCCTTACCCTGGCTACCGCTGCAATACTTGACAATCCTTCGCCACGAAATCCAAGGGTTTCTAAATCGTTCAAGTCATCTATGCATCGTATCTTGCTGGTAGAGTGTTTTTCAAAGGCCAATTCCACCTCTTTAGCTCTCATCCCGGCGCCGTTATCTTTCACGGTTATGAACTTCTTGCCACCGTCTCCCACCTCCACTTTGATCTCGTCCGCCCCGGCATCTAGTGAGTTTTCTATCAATTCCTTTACCACGGATGCCGGCCTTTCGATCACTTCTCCTGCGGATATCCGATTCACTGTTTCTTGCGATAGTACAATTATCTCTTCCATCATTGTTCCTCCGTTTTGTTCTTCAACTTCCAGAGTGCATTCATGGCATCCAAAGGCGTTATGTTATCGACATCTAAATTCTTCAACTCCTGTATAACAGGGTGTAAATCTTTAGACGATCCCTCTTTTACATCGAACACCAACTGTGTAAATCTCGGTGCGTTAACATCCTCCATCTTAACCGTGTGCTCCTCCTCGATCTGTTTGAGCACTTCTCCGGCTCTCTCCACAACGGTTTTTGGTATTCCAGCTAGAGCGGCAACGTGAACTCCGTAGCTTTCATCCGTGTGCCCCTCTCTCACCTTTCTCAGGAAAGTGACGGTCCCTCTGTCTTCCTTGGTCGCCACGTGAAGATTCTTGATATTATCTATGGCCCTTTCGAGCTCGGTAAGCTCGTGGTAGTGCGTGGCGAACAGTGTTTTTGCACCTATCTCCCGGGTTATATACTCGGTGACAGACCATGCAATACTGAGACCGTCGAATGTACTGGTGCCGCTGCCAATCTCGTCCAGAAGTATAAGACTGTTCTTAGATGCGTTATGCAGTATCTTTGCCAGTTCCACCATCTCCACCATGAACGTGGACTGCCCTTTTGTGAGCGCATCTAGGGACCCCACCCGTGTGAATATCCTATCTACCACTCCTATGTGAGCTTCTTCAGCGGGTACGAAACTGCCCACATGGGCCATCAGTGTGATGTGTGCTATCTGTCTCATGTAGGTGGATTTGCCCGCCATATTGGGACCGGTGAGAATGATAAAATTGTTCTTGCCCATATCGAGATGTGTGTCATTTGAAACGAACCCGTCAACGCTCCTTTCCACCACCGGGTGCCGCCCCTCTCTGATAACTATCCTGCTGTCCTTTGACATCTCTGGTATTGAATAATTGTTTCTAAGGGCGATATACGAAAAATTAGACAGTGTATCGAGTTCTCCCACGGCATCGGAGGTCTGTTGAAAGCGGGACGAACTATCGCTTATCTCTCCTCTCAATTCATCGAATATGTCATATTCCAGTGCAACCATCTTTTCTTCTGCACTCAATATCTCATCTTCCCGCCTTTTCAATTCCTCGGTGTAATATCTCTCGGCGTTCTTCAATGTTTGCTTCCGGGTGTACTCGTCGGGAACTTTGTGGCTTAGATTTCGGGGGACCTCGATGTAATAACCGTGCACCTTATTGTAACCGACCTTCAATTTCGAAATTCCAGTCCTGTTCCTTTCCTGAGATTCGACGGTGTTTATCCAATCCTTACCCTCCCGGGTCAGGCTGCGCAGTTCGTCAAGCTTTTCGTCGTACCCGTCTTTGATGAATCCGCCTTCTCTAAGAGAGATGGGAGGGTCCTCCATTATGGCGGAATTTATGGTGTACTTGATCTCTTCCAGAGGGTCTATATACTCTTCGATTTCCATCAGTTTTTCACTTTTTACCTCCTTTAGCAGGTCCTTCAAGGATTTGATGCCTTCCAATGTGTTACGTATCATCAACATATCCCTGGGATTTGCAGTACCGTAAATGATCCGGCTGATAAGTCTTTCAAGGTCCGCTATATTTCTCAATTTTTCCCTTATATCGTCTCTCAGATACAGGTCATCCGTAAGTTCCCGCACCGCGTCCAATCTTCTCTCTATACCCTTGATATCGATGAGAGGTCTCTGTATCCAAGTTTTCAGTTTGCGGGATCCCATGGCAGTGAGTGTATCGTCCATGACATCCAGAAGAGTATCTTTCTTGCCGCCGTCCCTCATATTTTTGAAGATTTCAAGATTTCTCAAGGTGGTTGCATCCAATATCATGTGGTCCTCGCCGGAATAATACCGCAGACGCTTGATGTGTTCCATGGCCCTTTTTTGTGTCTCTTCAAGGTAGTCGTAGGCTGCTCCCGCGGCCCGAACGGCCATATCCTTATCTTCCAGTCCCAGCGATTCAAGTGTTTCGGTACCGAAGTGTTCCATCAACTTTGCCCTGGCGACGGGCAGTAAAAAACTTTCCTCGCGGTGACCGTGTACCATCATGTCGTGTTCTTGTTTTAATCTATCCATGAATTTATCGTCTTCAAGTCTTTCAGTGGGCACAATACATTCCGCCGGTTCGAATCTGAGCAGTTCGGTTATCAGCTCCTCGTCGTCATCCAGCTCCGTCACAAAAAAATCTCCGGTGGATATGTCCGTAAAGGCAGTACCATAGGGGGCGCTGCCGCATATACACATGAGAAAATTGTTTCCCTTGCCTTCCAGCAGACCTTCATCAACTACGGTTCCCGGAGTGACCACCCTGACAACATCTCGCTCGACAAGGCCTTTTGCCTCGTTAGGATCTTCCACCTGTTCGGCGATAGCCACCTTGTAACCCTTTTTTATCATACGCTGCAGGTAGGAGTCAACGGAATGGAAGGGTATTCCCGCCATGGGGACAGGGTCCTCTTTGTCCTTATCCCTGGTGGTCAGCACGATGTCCAGTTCCTTGGACGCTATCCTCGCATCCTCGCCGAACATTTCATAAAAATCGCCCATCCTGAAGAACATTACAGTGTCAGGATGCTTCCTCTTCAGTCGATAGTACTGTTCCATCATGGGTGTGCGTTTACTCATTTAACTCTCCTTACTGGTTATTCCTGAGAGTAATCAGGGGCAGGTAATAAACCTTTTTTGGAAACCCTATCTCGCTACAAAGTTAAATACCACCTGTTTCATGACCAACTAGAAATGGGGTAACAGCATGAGACGATACGATATAGTGAAGGTAACGGAAAACGGATTATTGAGGTTACCGGACGATTTCGCATACGATATAGGCCTGGTCGCAGGGGCATATTTCCTCGTTGAAATAAATCCGCAGATAAAAGAGGCCAACATAGAGAGGGTAGCTCTTCCCGGTAAGAATCTGTACGAGTTGGAGATAACAGCAGAAGACAAACCCGGAGTTCTTTCAAAGATACACGGCGTCCTTGGTCGTTACAGGGTCAACATAGCATTCAGTGAAGGCGAGGAGATAAAGGGAACTGACTCCGCCGCCATCGTATCTGTTATCGACGTCAGCAAAATGGATATATCCATGGAAGCCCTCAGGAAGGAAGTAAGTAAGGTCAGGGAAGTAGAAGAGGTCTTTTTAAAGCGCATAGATTAGAACAATTGTCAGAAATAAAAAAAATATCATCGCATAATAATTATTAGTCGTTCCCGTGTCCCTGAAACGAACTCCGAGTTTCTCGATCCTTTCGTATTCCAGCATATTAAACGATAAGAATACGAAGAACAATGCTCCGGCGGCACCCAGTAGGAGAAGGTCCGTCAGGACCAAAAACGGATAGATGTATATGCCCAATGCGATGGAAAGGGCAGCCGGTATCGCGGAGATAAATGACATGGGAGATACGCGGACTTGTTTCGGTTCCTCGCCATCATGCCATAACAGAAAATTCATTTTCAGCATTATCAGGAGTGCCAGTACGAATCCCGATTGGAAGAGTATCATCTGTACGCCGTTCAAACCTAAAAGTAGCTCTTTCTTGGCCAGGGCGTTCAAAGAGGGAGACATACTTCCCAATGCGAATGAGAGCATCACTACGGATACGAATATCAACATGTGATGCCGGTAGGTCAAGTCTCTGATGTTCCTTGTTTTCTGTTGATCGGAAAGGGTGCCTGTGGTCAAAAACAAACCGGTGGTCACTATGGCATGGGCTAGTACATAATGAGCTACTCCCATAAAATTTTCAGTGGCAATACCGATAAGAACTATGCCCATGAGCCCGATGGATGCATAGGCAAGAAGTCGCCAAACGTCGTTCTGGAACATCGCCATGATGAAGCCAAAAAACATGCTGGTGAAGGCCACTATGAGTAGGGGTTGAGACAGATGTGTCATGGGTAAATACATGGTGAACAGAAGCATGGCGTATATGGGTGTCCGTCGGGTCATACCGGCCAGTAGAGCACATATCGGTGTGTCCGATTCCGAATAAACGTCGGGAAGCCAGAAATGTAGTGGGAATATTCCGGTCTTCAATATCATGGCTGTGAAGGCCAGAGCTAGAGCGATATCGATCTCACGGGAGAGTGTGATGTTCTGGCTTATCAATTCAAAGTTGAGTGTGCCTGTGTTGACGTAGATCATACCGATGGAGAGCAGGAATAGATAAGAGGCTATTATGGAGAACAACAAGTATCGCAAAGCGGCCCTCTGAGAGTTCCTGCCCCGGGAAAAGGCGACAAGTGCAAAGGCGGAAACCGAAGCGAGTTCCATCAATACGAATAGATTGAACAGGTCTTTACTCAAAAAAACGCCCATTATACCTCCGTGCATCAGGAGTATTAACGCATAGAATTTGTTTTTGTGAGGGTCGGTTCGGTAATAGGAAATAGAATAGAACCCGGCGAGTGAAAAGACTATCAACTCAGCAAGAAGAAAGTATCTGTTATAGTTATCGAGTCCGACAGCTATACCGGAGATCGGCTCCCAACCGCCCATGATCATATCTATCTGCATGGGTGTTCCGTGTGCGGCGAAGATGATAGCGGGAGTGATTATACCGGCAAGGAACAGTACATCGGCAAAATTATCCGATATGTCGAACAAAGATATAAACAGTAATAACAAAGCGAAGAACAGTGCCAGCACAACCATCAATACAAGCATAGTTGACCGTTCACCTCCGGGGCATACAACTCGATAACTGTTATCTCCATCATCTTACTATGGTAAACCGTGATGGATTATTACCTTTTTGGCCTAAGAGCTCAAGATATGAGCAGGATAACCGTAGCAAAGTAAACCATCGCCAGGTAGTTATTGGTGGTCCCTAGGTCGGCTAGCAGTCTTTCTACGCACCCGGGCAGTTTCCAGTGGAATACATGTAAACGGTTCAATACAAGGAACACGACCAACCCTGCGATTATGATGATCCCGTCTAACCGGTATATCCCGGGCATGAACCGATATCCATAGAGTAGTACCAGGACGGCGGAAGCGAGAGGTATGGTAGATTTGCTTATCCAGATCATATCCAAACCGTCTTTAAGATGGAAAGTCAGGGCGGTTTTGCTGCCTTCGCCTACCAACAGATAGTAATTCATCTTCAACATGAGCACCATGGTTCCCACACTTCCGCAGATGAGTATCAAGGGCCAAACGCCGAAAACACTCTGCATGAGCTCCTTCTTTGCGTAGGCGCCGAGGGTCGGGGATATACCGACAAGTGCCAGGCTGAGCACTATAACTGCTATCATTATCGGCTTGTTATCTTTGTACGTAAGGGTGAGCATGTCTGTTGTACCGTGCTTATCCGCAAGTGTACCCGCCGCCAAGAAAAGACCGGATTTGATGAGGGCATGGGTCAGCCCGTAATAGATAGCACCGAATATGTTCAGTGTGGCGATACCCACGAGAACGAATCCCATCTGAGATACCGTCGAATAGGCCAGTAGTCTTTTGATGTTGGTCTGGCGTAAACCGATAATGACCCCGGCGAAAACCGATGCGAAGGCCAGGTAAAGCAGTATATTCGATAAGAACTCGATGGGAAGATAGACGGCAAAAAGTATCATGCCATATATCGGCCCTTTAAGCGAGATACCTGATAGGATGGCACTGACCGGTGTGTTAGGTATGGAATGTGCATCTGGGAGCCAGAAGAAGAGCGGGAATATGCCGGCTTTCATGAGCATGGAGGAAAAGGCCAGGCCGATGGCGACCCTTGTCTGGTTGTTCAGTACGATCCTGCTGCTCATCAGCTCCACGTTCAGTGTGCCTGTGTTGAGGTACAATATCCCTATTGATAGTAAAAAGAGATACGATGCGATGAATGAAAATAGAAGATATCTGAAGGCGGCTCTGGTGGCTTCTTTGCCTTTAGTTATGGCGACCATTATGAAAGTGGATACGTAGGCTACTTCCATGAGCACGAAATAATTGAAAAGGTCCCTGCTCATGAATCCCCCCAGCAGACCGGCATGCATCAGAAGCATCAGGGTGAAATAATTGTTCCTCTTCCTGTCCACGAAGTAATTAATTGCATAGAGTCCCACAAGTAAGAATACTATCAACTCGGCTAATATAAGGTAAAAATTATATGCATCTACAGCCGCCTCTATGCCTGATATGTTGGACCAACCACCCATGATAAGGAAAAAGGGTTTTTCAGGTATGTAGTAATAGAATACCAATGCCGGTGTGATTATACCCGCCATGAAGAGAATATTTGATGTCCTGTAATATTCACCGAAAATAGAGATAAAAGATAGTAAAATAGCAAAAAAAAGTGCCAGGGCCACCATCAAAACGATCATGATCCGGAAGCCTCCTGTTCATCTTCCCTTTTGATCTTGATCACCATGGCCAAACCCAGGGACGTGATGGCCACATCTACTACAAGTGTGGTTATCATCAAGGCCGCTGGTAACGGGTCTACGGCAGTTTCCACGGGATGGATGGGGATGCCACCGCCCTCTATATACCCAAGACCCATGAAGAAAAGGACGAGACCAACGGATAGAATGTTGACTGCAATGAGCTGTTTGATGAGTTCCTTCTTTACCATAAGACCGTACATGCCTACCAGCATTATCACTATACCTACATTCTGGGCGTCAATCATCTTCTGCCCACCTCGTCATTATGTAGTATATTATCATGAATCCAGCGGCGACCTTAAAACCAACGAAAATATTGAAAAGGGGTATGAAACCTCCGCTGAAGGGAAGGCCAAAAGTACCCCTGTTGATAAAATTGTAGAACATAGCACCGAAAAACAATCCCATAGAAACCAAAAGAAGTATGGCGATTCCCATGACTATCTCCATCATCTTGAACTGACTCTCAGTGATCTTCTGTTCAAGTTTCTCGGGGCCGTGGGCGGTGAGTAGAAGTATCACGCTTACAGCCAGTATTACTCCGGCTTGGAATCCGCCACCCGGTGACAGATGACCGTAGATCATTATGTAAATAGAATAAGTGACCAGGAAGGGACTAACCAACTTTGTTGTGGTTCTGACCACGTTACTCATCATCGTTCTTTTCCTCCAGTATCATATACACCCCTAGGATGCCCGTGAAGAATATCACGGCCTCTATCACACTGTCGTATAACCGCCAGTCCGCCAGTACACCCATTACCAGGTTTGCCGTTCCTATCTCCTCCCAATTATCCACATAATGTTCGTAACTACTCATCTCTTCACTGCGTGAATATTCATGCGGCAGCAGCACATATGCCAGCGCTAGGACGAGTAGCAGAGCTATCACTCTCTTAACGTTATCCTTGATCTTCTGTCACCTCCTTTATAGTGTAAATGAATAAACCTATAATTATACCTCCCACTACCAGGGCCGAAAGGGCCACATCAGGAGCCTTTAGCATGAAAAGAACTACTCCGAACACCAGCGTAAGTAGAGATAGCTCTATGACCGAGCCGATGAGATTCTTATCTTCTATGGCTACTATGGAGAGTACGATCATCAAAACCAGCATTATCTCAAAAACCATCTCGTGCATATAGATCTATCACCCCCTCCGGTTTTATCCCCGATTTGTGGGCCCCCTTTGCGATGGCATGGGCTACCATGGGGTTGATCATGGCGATCAGGAAGGCTAGTATGAGGAATTTCATCTTTATCAACAAGTGTACATCGCTAACTATTGCCAGCGCTATCAATATACTCATGGCGCCCCCGGTATCGCATTTAGTGGATGCGTGCAATCTAGTGTAAACGTCCGGAAATCGAAGCACTCCCAGGCCGCCGGATATCATCAGGACTATACCCAGTAATAGAAAAAGATATTCTATCATCTCTTTTCACCTCTTTCAAATTGTTTTGCCAGGATCAAAGATCCAAGGGCATTGACCATTAGCAGCACTATGGCAAGGTCTATGAGTATATACTCATTCTTGAGGAAAGCGAGTATGGCGATGACCACGGTTATCTTGGTACTTATGGTGTTGAAACCGACAATTCTGTCCGGTGTGGTGGGGCCGAAGACTACACGGTATATCAGGATTATCGATGTAAAAAGAACGATGAACAGTGCTAACTCGAAGGGACCTACCAGAAGATATTCTTCAACCACTCTTCAAGACCTCCTTTGATTTGCTGCCCCGCTCTTTCCCTATCCAGTGTTTCTACATCTATCCAATGTACGTACAGTTTGGATTCGTCCAGATGTCTAACAGTATCTATGGTAAGGGTTCCGGGGGTAAGAGTAATGGAATTGGCTAATATGGTCAGACCGGTGTGAGAATGCAGGTCAGAGTCTATCTTGATTATTCCGGGATTGATATCCATCAGTATAGCGTGTTTCAGCACTTTAAGGTTACTTTCTAGCAGTCTGAAAGCCATTATGAAAATGTACTGTGGGATGTAGAGCAGGGTGATGCGTAACGCTTTAACTATCACATTTCCCTTTCGACGGATATCGCTTGTAAACATATCATACATGATGACGGATACTAAAAGTGTGACGATAGTACCTATCAAAATGTTCTGCCATTCTACGGACGCACTGACGATCATCCAGAAGATGAATAAAGCGAACCAGGTGATGATCACCTTTTCCCATCTGGGCAGTGTGTGCGCTTCATAATTATAGAGTAGAGCCCTTTTATTGATTTCTTCTATCCTTTCTTTCAAGTACAGAGGTATTCTACTCATTTCTATTGTTGATTAACGATGTAGGTTATATCTCTTTTGGAAGATAAGGTCGGAGATCGTTAGGATATTAGTGCTTTTTTGCCCATGCAAAGTTTTTCAGCCCAGCACTCTTGCCGAATCCGCAGGCGGCGCATATCTTTTTCCTGACGTGCATCGATTTCTTACCGCATCTCCTGCATTTAATATGGGACTTGCCCTTGGACATCTTTCCTTTTGACGGTGTACCTTTACTCATCTTTCATCACCTCTATGGTGAGACATAGACCACGTTATCTCCCCGTACAAGGGCTTTTCTCATGGTGCGTGTCTCTTCGCCGTTTATAAACTCCTTTACATCCTTCATGACAAGGTTAAGGTGAGGATCATAACCTTCTAATATTCCACGATACTCTTTACCGTATCTCAACTCGACTATGATGTGGTTACCTATGTTCCTGTTAAGCACAGAGAGGGGCTTGTTATCAGTCATATTGATGTTCCTATATACTGCCCCTACTTAAAACTAATGCCTCTTGCAAGGGCAAATCTCTTGGGAATACCACAAAGCATATAAGTCTTATTAGAATTAGATATGATGGTGGTTTAATAAAACGCAACTCACTCAAAGGATTACTGGATAAAGAAAAGATTAGTCTGTTTATTGGTATTCTTTGTATAGTGGGAATATTTACTATCTTTTTCTTTGACGCTTATATGGGTGTTTACGACACGTTGTATGTAGACACAGGAAACTACACCTATGAAAATAATTTTCATGATAAGTATAGTAGAAGCAGAAGTTACAATTTTTATAGTGATAACGCGCAATTCCAGTATAAAATAACAAATAACAATTTTAAAGAATTAGAAACTCCCATAGAAGTTAATTTATATAAGGATTCTGTACGCGTTCTTACTTTACATGATTCGGTCATAACAATAGAGCCATTTGGAAGCGCATTGGTAGAATGGGAGATCGCCAGAGCAGAATTGATAGCAGGTCAAAACTATATGTTAAAAATTGGAAGCGAAGAATATCAACGAACAGTATATATCAAATTTAATACGCGTTTAATAAAAGGATAAGATGAGAGTGAAAAAACATGGATGATATGAAAATATATGTATTGTACGGCTTTGGAGTCTTGCTGTGCGTGGCAGGGGTGATATACCTCACCATGGAGTACATAACGAACCTTTCTGAGACAGGAAAACTTTTGATCTTGATATTTATAACGATGATGTTTGCATCATTTGGTAAATATCTTGAAGATAGGGGGCGTTGATGATGTTCAACGATGAGATATGTCTATTCGTATTCTTCGGAATACTTGCGATAATCCTTTTCGTCATATGGTTGATATACAGAGATACCAAAGACAAGAATGCGATCAAACCTCACAAGATAATGTATGGCTTGGCCTTCGTATCGGGAATATTTACATTTTTGTATTTTTTCTCTATCAGAAGTATCACCACGGAAATCAAGATAATAACGAGTATCTTCGTGGGTCTTTTACTGATCTTCATAGGAAGCTGGGCGCAAAAGAATAAACCAAAAAAAGAAGAGTAACAGGAAGACGGATACGAAGAAGAGTGAGACGCAAATTATTATATCCATGAGATCCGTTGATCTGCTCATGTCCAAGTTCATCGTCTTCGAGGGGATCGACGGTTCGGGCAAATCGACTATCGCACAACTGGTCGCCGATGGGCTGGAATATCCGGTCTTCACCAGTGAGCCCACGGACTCACAGGTCGGCCGGTTGGCCAAAAAAGTAGCATACGAAGAAGTCTCTCCCTACTTGGAGCTTTTTCTATACCTGGCCGATAGAGCCCAACATACCGTAGAGATCAAATGCGAACTTTCCAAAGGACGTACCGTAATTTGTGACCGATACTGGGGCTCTACTGCCGCATATCAGGCAGCACACGGTATTATGGACCTGGACTACCTTACTGACATCCAGAATCCCTTCGTTTTGGAAGCTGATATCACGATACTATTCGATCTTGACGTGGAAGAGGCACTCGAAAGGATCTCCGGAAGGGACGATACCAGCAAATACGAACGTTTGGAGTTCCTCAACAAAGTTAGAGATAATTATGTCAGTTTAGCAAAAACACACGATTGGCATATCCTGGATGCCGGACAGAGCCGGAAAGATGTCCTGTCGCAGGTTAAGGAATTGGTGTGTTCTATTTCGGAGAACTTAGATTGATGGAATTTTTACCATTACTGGGATTGATATCAATAATCATCCTGAACATGGGGTGGGGTATACAAGTATTTCATGTGGTCAAAACCAAAAAAACGAGAGAGCTGTCTCTCCTGTTCTTGAGCGTGGCCTTTGTTTCATTCATCGGTCTTCAGATATACACCGTTTTGGAAGTACAAAACCTGGTCTACATTATCGGTAACTCCATCGATATATCCTTCGTCGGAGTATTACTGATCCTTAAAGTCAAATACTGAGCTAAAAATATGAAAAAGAGAAAGGGTTTTTTAAGGAGTTATCGAGCAGATCTTACATCATGCCGCCCATTCCACCCATTCCGCCGGGTGGCATACCACCGGCACCGGGAGGCATACCGCCTTCTTCGCCTCCGCCGCCTTTGGATGCGACTACGTCGTCGATCCTAAGGATCATGTTGGCGACTTCGGTGGCAGCTTGTATAGCCTGGTTCTTTACACGGAAGGGCTCTATTACCTTGCCTTTGATCATGTCCAGAATATCTCCGCTGATTATCTCTATCCCATGCTGGTGATTACCGTCTTTTTCGTGGGCAGCGTTCAGCTTCATGAGGATATCAATACCATCCATACCGGCGTTTTCCGCAAGTGTACGCGGTATGATCGAAAGTGCGGATGCATACGCTCTGATAGCCAGCTGTTCCCTGCCTTCGACGGTATCCGCATAGTCCTCGAGTAAATTCCTCAGCTCTATCTCGGTGGCACCTCCGCCGGGCAATATAGCTCCGTCTTCTATGGCCACTGCAACCACTTTAAGTGCGTCGTGAACCGCTCTTTCGAGTTCGTCAACTATATGTGATGTACCGCCTCTTAGTAGAAGTGATACGGCCTTTCCCTCGGCTGCATCTTCAACGAAGGTCATGTGGTCATCGCCGATCATCTTCTCGTGTACGAGTCCGGCCTTGCCCAGATCGTCTTTCTCAAGGTCCTTCAGATTCGTTACGATCTTAGCACCCGTAGCTTTAGCGAGCTTCTTCATGTCGGATTTCTTCACCCTTCTGATAGCGAAGATCCCTTTCTTTGCCAGGTAATGCTGTGCCAGGTCGTCAATACCTTTTTGACATAGAAGTACGTTAGCACCTACATTCTCCACCGATTCCACCATGGTCCTAATACTCTTTTCTTCCTCGTCCAGGAATTGCTGGAGTTGATCGGGACTGGTGATCTCGATCTCGGCGTCCATCTCTGTGTCCTTGATCTCAATGGCGGAGTCTATCAGGGCGATCTTTGCATCCTTTACCTCTTTGGGCATGTTAGAATGAAGTCTTTCCTTGTCCAGTATCAATCCGTTTATCAGTTCGGTTTTATCGACGCTTGCTCCGGCCTTTTTCTCAACCTTGACATTGTCGATGTCAACTATGTAAGTACCGTCCTCTTTTTCAGCGACTTGCTTCACAGCAGTCACTACCATCTTCGCAAGGTCCGTCTTGTTCCCTTCGATGGACTTTCCGGTCATTGCCGTCATGGCGACATCCTTGAGAAGTTCTGTATCGTCTATGTCTATCCCTATCTTTAATCCATCCAGGACTCTCCCTGCTTCAGCAGAGGCCATCCTGAATCCCTTGGCTATTATACTGGGATGTACATTTTGCTCGATGAGATCTTCCGCATGCTTAAGGAATTCGCCTGCCAGAACGACTACGGTAGTAGTTCCGTCACCGCATTCGTCGTCTTGACTTTCAGCGACTTCAACGACCATCTTGGCTGCCGGGTGCTCTATGTCTATCTCGCTGAGAATAGTCGCACCATCGTTAGTTATAACGACGTCTCCCAGACTATCAACCAGCATCTTGTCCATTCCCTTAGGTCCAAGAGTGGTCCTTACAGCATCACCGATGGCTTTAGCTGCTGCGATGTTCTTCTTCTGGGCATCGCTCCCTCGTTCGCGTGTCGTGCCTTCTTTCAACAGTAATATTGGTTGTTGTCCTCCAAACATATTTTCCACCTATTTGTAGTTAGTTATATCTCACTATATAGAGGTTCTATAAATACTTTTTGCCGTCACTTCTCACCTGTAGTATCCCACCTCATATTCGACAAAGGTAGTCTAGAGACTATCTTGAGAAT
>CAZAMQ010000054.1:0-15731 GCA_964486225.1 uncultured Thermoplasmata archaeon
GGGTGACGAATACAAAAAAATCTATTTCTTAGAAGGGGGGTGCGGAAAGTGAGATCATAAGGTTAAAAATCGTATGATATTTCACAATTTATGGTGCATATAGTAACACGAATATTCGAAAAGTTAATATAGTTATTGAATTTGAACCATGCAATGGACCGCAAAAAACTTTTGAAACAGAATATAAGCGAAGGACGAGTACACGAATTGCTGGAGGAGGCCTCCGTGTTACACGGACACTGTTGTCCGGGACTCGCCATGGGAGTAAAGGCTTCCTTGATAGCATTACAACAATTGGACCTGGAACATGAAGGCATGGAAGACGTGTTAGTGATCGTGGAAACCAACAGCTGCTTTTCCGACGGAGTTCAATATGTTACGGGGTGCACCTTCGGCAATAATGCCCTAGTGTATCGAGATCTTGGAAAAACAGGAGCTACATTCGTTAAACGCGGTGAAAAGGGCGTCCGTATAATAAGGAAAAATGATTCGAAGGAAAATTGGAAAAACAGGTTTCCCGAATACTTAGAACTCTTTGAAAAAGTGGTCAAATATCGGAAGGGTACGCAGGAAGATCGCGAAAGGATGATGGAGATGGCGAAGGAGATATCCCATTTTGTCCTGGACCTTGAACCTGAAAAACTTTTTACGGTAGATGAAAGGGATGTAATACTGCCGGAGTACGCACCCATACACGACAGTTACATCTGTGAAGAATGCGGCGAAAGTGTGATGAGCACGCGGGCCGTAAAAAAGGACGGAAAAACATTATGTCTGCTCTGCGGAGGTGTGGAATACTTCGAGCTGGACGGACACGGAATGCACATAAGAGGTGGTAAAAGATGATAGATAAAAAAATAGCGATTTTGATAGCAGCGGTACTTTTGATATCGTTGATAATTGCGGGATGCGTAGAAAATGATGAGGATGACGTAGAATATATCACGGTTACTGACATCTTAGGGCGTGAAGTAAAGGTTCCTAATAACGTCGAAAGGGTAGTCGGTGTTGCATCGGGAGCAGTCAGGATGCTCTCTTACCTGGAGGCTACGGATATGATAGTGGGTGTTGAAGATTTTGAAAGTAAATCCCCATTTACACCATATCAATTTGCACATCCCGAATTATCTTCCCAGCCTGTCATCGGACCCAAACACGGTGGGGATGCCGAGATGATCCTTGCGGAAGAACCCGATGTGGTATTCTACTCGTGTTCTCAACTCGACCCCGCTTCGGAAGAGACCATGGATAATTTACAAACAAAAACAGGTATTCCCGTCATAGCCATAGATCTAGGAGATCTGGATGCAAGAAAGGATGTATTTCATTCCTCGTTAAGATTGATGGCCGAAGTTCTTGACAAGGAAGAAAGAGCCGAAGAGGTCATAGAATTCATCGATGAAACACTAGAAGACCTTAATGAACGTACAAAAAACATACCCGATTCCGAAAAACCAAACGTGTACATTGGAGGAGTGGCATTGCGAGGTTCTCAAGACATTTTATCAACAAGGGCCAGCTACGCTCCATTTGAATACACCAACTCCATAAACGTAGCCAGTGAGATCGGAACCGGACATGCATTCATAGATAAGGAAAAGCTTCTCGAATGGGATCCAGACGTTCTGTTCGTTGATTCGTACAGTTATGAGAATGTTGTAGATGGTATAAACGAGGATGCTTCCTATCAAATACTTAAAACCGTTGAAAACGAGGATATATACACATTGCTACCTTACAATATGTACAACATCAATCATGCTACAGTACTAGCAAATGCATACTATGTGGGGATAACACTCTATCCTGAACAGTTTACGGATGTCAACATCGCAGGTCAAGCTGATGACATATACGAAGAGATGCATGGAGCGCCCGTTTACTCGGACATGGCTAGAACAGCTTATGGTTTTACTCAAGTGGAATTATGAAAAGGTTCATAACTGCATTCAAAAAAAAATCGGTGAAGTCCACCAAGCAGACTAAAGCATCTAACCTGCTCACAGAATACGATAGATACAATGCCAAAAAGACAACTTTCATCATCCTTTGCTCAGTCCTGGTGTTATTGATGGCCATGTTCGCCCTGACTCAGGGTTCATACCGCCTCAGTTTAAAAGAGGTTTTTTTGGCCATCATAGGACAGGGTAGCAGAGTATCGCAGACTTTAATTTGGAATATCAGGATGGTTCGGATAATCTCGGCTATTTTTGCAGGAATAGGCTTAGCGATTTCGGGTATGATCATGCAGAACATACTGCGGAATCCACTGGCCTCCCCGTCAACCTTGGGTGTGGCTCATGCGGCTTCTTTTGGCGCCGCCTTTGCGATAGTTGCATTCGGCTCCGGGAGAATAAGCAGCCACGGGGGCAGTGCGGTGACCTTCACCATGCCGTACATCATAGCCATCAGCGCCTTTTGTTTCTCCATGATATCCACCGGTGTGATAATACTGCTTACCCGCTACAGGGATGCATCACCTGAAACCCTTGTTCTTGCGGGAGTGGCTATGGGTTCTTTGTTCACTGCAGGGGTCACATCTCTGAGGTACTTTGCCCAGGATGAAGTACAGCTCTCGGCCATAATATTCTGGACCTTCGGAGACCTGGGGAGAACGAGCTGGACCACGGCGGGGATAATAGCTGTCGCATCCGTAATATGCGCCATATACTTTTTCTTAAACCGTTGGAAATACAATGCCATGAACGGAGGAGAAAATGTTGCTCGCAGCCTGGGAATCAACACCGAGAGAGTTAGGATAACAGGTCTTATCGTAGCATCAATGATAACCGCATTGATAGTTTCATTTGTAGGCATAATAGGTTTCGTGGGCCTGGTAGTTCCTCATATGGCTCGAAAAGTCATAGGCAATGACACACGCTTCCTCATCCCTGCTTCGTGTGTAGTAGGAGCACTGCTGCTTTTAGTATCGGACACGGTGGCGAGAACGTTGATCTCTCCCATAATACTACCCGTGGGAATACTAACATCCTTCCTGGGTGCCCCCATGTTCATTTACTTGATACTCAAAGGGAGGAATAACTGGTGACTCTGGTGTGCATAGAGAATATGTCCTTTTCCTATGGAAAAATCGACGCCCTCAAGGATGTTTCACTATCCTTGGAAAGGGGAAATCTCGTAGGGATAATCGGTGCCAACGGCTCGGGCAAAAGTACATTGATAAAGTGCCTGTGTGGTTTACTCGACGTACATAAAGGACATGTGACCTTGGAGGGAAAAAAACTATCTTCGATACCCAAAAGGGAACTTGCCACTTTGGTAGGTTACGTACCTCAGATACAGGAAAGAGCCACCCCGAGTACTGTTTTTGATACTGTGCTTATGGGCAGGATACCCCATCTGACCTGGTCACCTACCAAAAAGGACATGGAGATAGTGGCAAAGGCCATGGATACTATGGAGATCACGGAGTTTTCTTTGAGAGATATCCACGAGTTAAGCGGCGGACAGCAGCAGAGGGTATTCATCGCTAGAGCCATGGCACAGGAACCCAAAGTTCTCTGCCTCGATGAACCCACTAGTAATCTCGATATAAAACATCAGCTGGGCTTGATGCGCGGCATAAGGGATATAACTCGTAAAAAGAAAATACTTGCGTTGATGGCCGTGCACGACTTGAATATAGCGTCACAGTACTGCGACAGTTTGATCATCCTAAAAGAAGGGCGTGTTTACAAGGAAGGTAAACCTAATAAAGTGCTCTGTAAAGAGAACATAAAAGACGCCTTTGGTATCGATGTGGCCATACACAAACATGGAGATTTTATGCACATAGTTCCTGTGGAAGAAAGTAATGTGGAATTCTTCGAAAATTGAGGATCAGCTCAGCATGGTCGTTTGGATTTTTGTAGTCATCCTTTGCTATCGTCAAATCTTGCGATATAATCAATCGTTAAAACTTGCTATCGTCAAATCTTGCGATACCCTTTAATAGGTGTATATCATTATAGGACACACATGAAAAAAAGCCTTTTCAAGATCAGTGGGCCGATAGAATCCCCTTATTTCATCGGTAGAGATGATGAACTGAGACGACTGAAGGACGCCGCTCAAAAGATGAGTCATGATGTTGTCATGATCGGTCCCAGGCGCTTTGGTAAAACCACACTTCTTCATAACCTACAAAAAGAATTGAAGGAAAGTACCATCGTTGCCATGGTCAATTGTCTGGGAATGACGAGATATGCGGATTTTAATGAAAAGGTGGTACGAGAAACCTTGACCGCATACGAGGAAAAATGTGGGTCGCAGAAAGGACTTCTTGCGGCATGGATGGACGTCCTTAAGACGAGTATCACAAATGCGTTTAAAGGTATCAGTAAAATAGGTGGATCTATAGCAAATGTTGGTGAAATCTACCTTGAATTTAGAGAATACAAGGGTGAGGTCGACAAAGATAAAGAATACGGGTTGATAGAGGCAACTTTCGATTTTTTAGATGATTTTGCCAAGGAACAGGATGTTGATCTGATCCTGATATTAGACGAATTTCAAGCACTTTCAAATTTTAACGGCCTGATCTTTAATACTTTAAAAGAGAAGATGGATGCATCAACCCGAGTAAGGTATATTTTCAGTGGAAGTAGCGTAGCTCTTCTCAGAGACGTGTTTCTTTCAAAAGATGCACCTCTATATCAGATGACAACACGATATTTTCTTAATAATATAGATGAAAACACTATGAAAATATACGTCGAAGAAAGATTCACGTATGGAAATTTCAAAGTGACTGAAGGTGCGCTTGATCTTTTTTGGTTGTATACTCAAGGGATACCTTTTTACTTTCAAAAATTGGGTTTGATATGTTATCTCGATCTTAGCATAGTCGATAAAAAGAGGGTTGATGAAGATGTTGTCAACAATGCGTTTAATGAGATGATAGACGAATTCAATATCGAGTTCGAGGAAAGATTATCGCGTGTATTCAGTGAACAACAACAAACCATCCTGAAAGCCATGAGTGAAAAAAGAACCAATCATCTTAACGATATTGCAAAAAAACTGCGGACATCCCCCAGCAATATATCTAGCAATATGAGACTATTACTTTCTTCCCTTACAATAAGCAAGACTGACGACGGACTGTACTATATCACCGATGAAGTATTCAGACGATGGATTCAAAAAATATTCTGATCGTCATCGAGTAATCGATCATCAGTGCAGCGCAGAGCCGCCGTTGACCCCTAATACCTCGCCAACTACATAAGAGCCCCTGTCCGATGCCAGGTAGAGTGCTGCATCGGCGATGTCCTCGGGGGTGCCGATCCTTTTTATGGGAATACTCCGGGCCCGCTCTTCGCGCTGTTCATCCGAATAACCAGCGATTATGTCAGTATCGATGGTACCGGGTGCGATGGCATTCACAGTTATACCGTAAGGTGCCAGTTCAAGTGCCAGTGCCCTTGTGAGACCGATCAACGCTGTTTTACTTGTAACGTAGGCAGTACCGTGGGTTGAGCCCTTGAAAGCCAACTGAGAGGATAGATTGATTATACGGCCGTAGCCTGAGTCCTTTAGATATGGTAAAGCTAGTTTAGAGAGAATGAAAGCACCACGCACGTTTACCTGCATCGTCCTGTTGTAATCATCCAAGGTCGATTCATCGATACCCTTTCGTATATATATCCCGGCGTTGTTCACTAGTATGTCCATACCGTCGAATTTTTCAACAAACTCGTTCACTATTAACTGTGCTTCCTCTTCTTTTCTCACATCACCCTTTAAAAGACGTCCTTCGGATACTTCGTTGACCTCATCGAGGACTTCACGAGCATCATCGTCGCTGCTTACGTAATTTATACCTACAAAAGCCCCTTCTCCAGCGAATTTTACAGCGATACCTTTACCGATACCCCTAGATGCGCCTGTGACAATGACCTTTCGCCCTTCAAGCATACCTTCAGTCATGGATCAGTATGGAAGCATCTGTTAAAGTGTTTTTCGGATCTACCAAGGTCTTCGCTTTTTTCTCCTCTTGCGTATAAAGTAGAAAACTATTACAAGACCGCCGGCCACTGCCACGCCGATGGGTAATGCATACTGCATCATAGAGCTTTCATCATCGACGAAGACGGGTTTAGATATCAACAACTCATCTTTAACGAAAGCGGATGAGTCAATGTATCCGTAATCAACCCATACCTCCAGGGTATGCTCACCTGAAGACAGTCCTTCTTTGGACCAGTTGATCGTCAAACTCTTTGTATCGTTGGCTCCAAGAGAAGGGATCAAATGTGTACCTTTTAATGTTCCGTCCACAAAGACGCCGACGGTGACATTATAGAGCTCGAATTCAGATGGATTTACGAGATCAACCCGCACAGATGCAGGTTTGACCGCTCGTATATTTATTACTGATTCATCATATCGTGTCTTTTCGATATCAGCACAGAAACCTTTGAAACGAACGGTGAAAGAACCCGATTTGGTCGCAGTGATCTCAACTGAAAACACGTTAGAAACATTTGATTGTGACGATGGTGGATTTACCATCAATCCTGACGGAATATCGACTACTTCAAGACTCCAGTTAACTGCTCTGCTGCTGAAGTCACCTCCAACTTCGATCTGGTATGTCACGGTTTGGTTAACGAAAACCTCTGTTGGACCGGATATATATATATCAACATCGGTCTGTTTCAAGTCGCCCTGAGCCGAAGAGATAGGGATGATCATAAAACATATCAAAAATAAGCACACGATCCGGGTCCAATTTGCCTTATTCTGCATCTCAGATCCACCTCTTCTTGCGTACGAAGTAGAGTCCGCCTATTACCGCAACGGCAGCTAACAATGCCCAATGCCAAGTTTTCAGATGGAAAACGTCCCTTTTAAGAGAGATATCCTCTCCTATAAGATTCAGGCCGTGTAAGTCCGATAATAGGGAGGGTTTTTGGATGTTGAAGGTTTCGGTATCATAGATAGAAGGGTTACCCTGCGAGGTAGCTTCTATCTTAATATCTACGTTTGTATTCGGATTTGACCTAATCGGTATTAAAGTAACTGATATCTCGCTTGTTCCACCATCAGTTATTTTGTCCATCGTGGGAGTAACAGATACATTCCAGCCTTCGATTCTTAGGTGTTCTTTGTTGAGTACCTTGATATCATAGATATCGTTCCCGTTTCCAGTATTCTCTACGGTTAAAGAGTATATTATTCTGCCCCTGTCTAGTTGCCTCTTAGTGATAGTGGATTCTAGGTTTACACCGTAATGCTGGACTACGTTGATGGGCAGGGTCATTTCAGCTGTTTCGTCCGAGTTAACAGATTCTGCCATGAATGAGATAGGCGGATGGTTCACAGATGCATCTTCATGTATGTGGACGATGACCTTAAGGTCTCTTGTTTTACCGGCAGGCACATCTAATCGGCTGGGTTCGAACTCAAGGTCCCATATGGCCGTAGGTGCGGAGAACGTATAGGCATCTTTAGTATTCCCGGTATTTTCAACTTGAAGGATGAACTCTAAGGATTCACCTTGATCCGCTGTTTTTGGGTCGACATCGTCGAATTGAACACCATATATCTTCAATACCTCTAAATTCAGATCTAACTCCATACTGTATTTGAGATCCAATTCTCTAGCATACCGATAGTCCGTTTCCACGTTATCCACTACTTCCGTAGTAGAAGCGATAATTCCGTAATGTCCTAATGGAAGTATGATCTCGTAAATTCCATTTTCATCCGTAGAGAATTCCCTGCGCCCTGTTTTGTCAAGAGAGCGTATTGATATCTCGGCTTCGGTGGTTTCTCCTGCTCTTTTAACAGTGCCAGTTAACACGACCCCTTTATCTAGGGAGATCGTAAGATCATCATCTTCGTCAGACATGAGGAACTCAGTAAATACGGCGTAGAGACCTTTAGGACCGTTGTAAGATGCATAAATGGTGTATAGACCTTGAGATAATTTCAAATTAAAATTCCCATCGTTGTCTGTGACGGTGGATGTTGGCATAGCATCGGGGCTGTTGTCAACGAATTCCAATAAAAGGTTTCCGACTCCTTGGCCTCCTATTCTAACTGTACCTGTTAAAGTGGCGTTGACGAATTCCCGACCCAACGGTATGGCAGGGGCGGTAGAGGTTAACATCTCATAGACTTCATTGTAATAGTAATGAACCTCTCTGAGTATTCCTTCCACGGGTTCCTGTATCTTATGATCAACGGAGACCTCGTAACTGCGAGGTGGAAGCAAAACTGTAAACGTTCCCTCTATGTCAGTGGTCTTATTCAATAGATAACCGGTTTCGAGACACTCGATCAAAACCGGTATATCATTCTTGGGTTCTCCGTCGTAGGTTATGAAAGGTGAAAAGGTAACACCACTTTCAAGCGTGATGTTTACTGTTCTGGGAGAGTTTATATGTATCGTGGATATATTTACAAGTTCTTGTTCGGAGTAATCGGCCCAGAGAGTGTATGTACCCGTCTTGAGGTAGACTTCAAAGGTATCATTGACGTACATCATCATGTCTTCGGGACCTCTTAGATGTATCTGTGCTTCTACAGCATCTCCTAATTCGTTTTGAATAATACCGGTAAGACTTACCTTATGTTCCACTTCGAGCGGGAAGTCCTTATCTATACCGGGGTCTAAAGATATCTCTTCCGAAAGATAGTACTTCTCCCCGTATCCATAGGGGTGATCGATGCTTATCATGTAGTCTCCGGGTTGAAGAGATATGCTGTAGCTCTCACCCGAGATCTCCGCCTCTTTATATTGTGCTCCTTCACCAACGGGTTTGAATACTATAGGAAGCACATCTGGTATATCAAGGGCCTCAAATTGTATATCTCCCGACAGGGTTATGTTATCTGCCAGCATTGGTATATGTTCCGGGATAGATACATCCTTTGGTATGCTGTATTCTTTTGACAAGAATCCTTCTTTATTATAACTCAGTGTTACGTCTTCTTCGTAAGGTATAATCAAGGAGTATTTTCCGTTTCGCTGAGAAGGTATTGTCATGGAAAATCCGTCATCGAAAGTAGCTGTTATATGAGCAGATATGCCTTCTCCCGTGTCGAATTCTCCGTCATGGTTGAGGTCACGATATATCACACCTTCTAATTTGAATCCTGGTTGTGCCTCCATATCCATATCTGCATCTCCGTCAACCGATATCCTTGAACGATATAATATGTCTGTCTCAAATATATTCATTCCATAAACTGAGTAATCTCCTTTGGGTAATAGAACAGAATATTCCCCTTGCATATTTGTAAATACCAATGCTTCATGACCTTCATCGTCAGAGAAAAAGATCTGGAACTCTTCTGTTGGTGTTCCGTCATATTCGACGATTCCTGTAATTCTATGTGCGTCTCTGAAAACAACGGTCAATGATTCTTCCTCGTAGGGTAAATTGATGGTATCTATGTAAACAAATTTATCTTGATTCTTATGGTATGATCCATATACCCTATAATCGCCGACCGGTAATTTTACCCTGAATTCACCATCTTTATCGGATGTGACCGTCCTGGGAAAAGCTACAGGGTCGGTGATCGGGGTGAAGCTTAGTTTTTGATAGGGGATCGGTTTTCCATTTTGCAGAGCTAGACCATCTACTGTAAATGCCCTGGTGATGGTTATGTTACTTACCAGTTTATCATCCGGAATTACGTTAAAGAGATGCTTACTTTCAGCAACGGTGAATTCGTTATTTACAACTTCCATCTCATAGATTCCAGGGGATAGATGCGTCAGGGAATAATTACCCTCCTGGTCTATTACTAAAGAGTGTATATTACCGGAAACCGTATGTTTAACCTCTAACTCGATATCTTCGATAACATCTTCATAGAAGGTAACATAACCCTCGATTGAACCTGTGGAAACCAATATATCCTTGGTTATTGTTTCTCCTGGTTCTACAGAAAAGTCAGACGGAGAAGTTCCTTCTATATCTGTGCTTATATTGTAATTCCCAGGAGCGATATTGAAGACGTAGAAGGAACCATCCTCTGATTCCACGGATCGTTCTATACCTAGATCATCGTTAACTATGGTTATTTCTCCGGGTACCAAAGTATCTTCTCCCTGTGTGTAAGCGCCATCATCATCTTCATCTATGTAAATGTGCCCCTCAATTGAGCTTGTCTCAACTTCGAAGTCTTCTTGTATAAGATAATCCCACCTACCGTCTCCAGTTCTATCCACACGCTTTCTCATGGCTTGGTCCTTGGTAACTGTGAACGAAGAAAAGCCAAGAGTTGTCTCTTCCAATTGTTGAACGGGCATTTCCATACCACCTGTGGATATTGCTACAGTGATCTCACCCTGGGGTGCATAGGCACTATAATGCCCTTCGTCATCGGTGAGGGTGGTTTCATGTGGTGTTCCCATCTCATCCAGTACGGTCACCCGTGCACCTGCTATGGGTGAACCGTCCTCTAGGGCTACCTTACCACTTACTATTGCACCATGGTAGTATTCTAAAAATACAACACCCTGACTCATAGAACTCATAGCGCTGAGGTCAACGGTACCGTTACCTTCTTCTTGATATCGCATAGCTTCTTTGAAAGATACGGCACGCCATTCGTCCGGGTGATCACGGACCTCATCTTGTGGATATGGATTGTAATATGCTGTTTTGTAAGACATCTTGAAGTTATTGAGTCCCCATCCTGGCATAGGCTGTAGTTGTTCATTATCGACTACGGGGACACCCTCTTCTTCACCGACCCAATGTCCTGCATAACCGACAAAGGTTCTGTAGAGCATTGAGTTATAGAACATCGGTTGATATCTTATATCGTAATCCACTATCGTAACGTCCATAGGGACGTCCTCTGGATCTTCATATTCATTGCCGAACTCATCGATGAGATAGATTGTAAAGAAATCATATGGTGTACGCATACCACCTTCTTCGTCAATGCGGTGATCGGATAGTTTGGCGGGTGCATAGAATATACCCGTTTGTCTGCCCGAGAAGGGAAACAGTCTGGTGTCAACCGCGATGTGTTGTATTATCTTGTCCATATGTGTTGTAATTTCATAATATAGTTCAACCAAGGTATCATGTTTCTCGTAGGCTAAAAGTCCCATGGTTCTGGCGTACCTTAGGTTCGCATTGGATATGTCATCCGCTCTGGGATGGTAACGGTCGGGGTCGGAGAGTACTTCGTCACGGTAGGCTGCCGGGTCTCGGAGTGCGTCCTCGATATCTTGCGTTTTTTCCTCGCCTATGTGTTCAACCAATATCTCCCTTATCCTGCCTTCAAGGGCGCCGTCTTCGCGGAAAGGTGCCTCAAGCATCCTTACGATCATTAAAGAAAGTACCTCTGACTCGTTCTGCGCCATGAGAACGTTACCTGCAAGTTGATGTCCCCAAAGGAAATTGTCTGCCACCGTGGGTGTTTTTCCTCGGGCCACGCTTTCGAAACCGTAATCCCACCAACTAAGGAACGCAGGTCGCTCTTCGGGTGGAAGATGAGAGTTTTCTTCTTTTAACCAATCCCATGCCGAAGGCCAGTAATCGGTGGGTTTATCCAAACCATATCCAAAAGCTCCAAAATGCCACATCTCCCCTTGTGTCTCGTTGTAATCATCCGGCCTCATGAAGTTTGGAATTGTCTGATATACCTGTCTATCATATTCACGTTTCCTTTCAAAGGGGATCCCGGCATCCAAGCCGGACATTACGTTGGGTAATAGAAGGATGAATACTACAAATAATACTGATATAACATGGGTTACGGTGACGGCTTTCTTCACACCTCTGAATAGGTTACCCCTACTCCTTGCCAATCTATATGTGATATCGTGGAATTTGCTCTTTTCAACCAACAGTGCTACCACCCAACCTGCCGTAAGGGCAAAGGCCGGCGAGCCGTTGAAAATAAATCTCGCCGCGGAAAGCGACATGTATATGGCAAATGCCGTCCACACAAGTATGAAAAGGAATTGAGTATCCCAACGACCTTTGAAATGCCATATGGCCAGAGCTATACCTATCATAGATAAAAAGAAACTAGCCGGTCCGAAAGAGAGTACAATATTACTGAATTCCGGCGCCTGTGCCTCCGCGATAGTTTCGTAGGTCTTGGTCCTGGCAAAATATCCCGCACCACTTAGCATCATCTCCATCAGTGCCGGCGATATATATATTGCATAAAGTAAAACTCCTACGACTATGATGATCAATGCGGAGAAAACCAATACCCATGGAAAATCTCTGGTGATGGTCAGAAAGAACCCACCTATCAAACCTAGGATTATGATGATCAGAGGTACGTCGAACCATGTGCCGATTCCATGTGGTAAATTTGTACCCACATCAGCACCATAATAGAAAGGTGCTGCCACTAAGACACAAACGACAAGTGATAGCATAATACAGAAGGTAACGCCCGTCGAATCACGGTAACGCACTCTATCTATGAATAGTTGTATATAGTAGTAAGTAAGAACTATCACAACTACATAGGCCCAACCCTGCCAACTCAAAGCAACCGTAGCAAAACACATACCTGCCATGGAGGCATATAAGAGGGATTTTTTATTGTTACCGATGAAAGAAGACATACCACTTTTAATGTCAGATAATTTACCCCACTTTTCCACCCATGTCACCTCGTCAGGTATGCCTTTGAGGGCTTTCATCAAGAAGTAAAACCCTGATATGGCAAAGAACAGATAGATGGCATCGTGATCCGCATTGCCTATAGGACTTCGTTGAAGATGTCCTGCACTGATGGCCAGGAGGAATGCTGCTGCAATACCTGCCCGCTTTCCGAATATGTCTCTACCCACCAAGTAAGTGGGGAAAATTGTGAGGGCCCCCCAGAATGCGGTGGACAATATCAAAGAATAGTGTAGACTCCTTGACAAACCACCAACGAATGGGCTGAACAAGTGTGCTGATAGCACGGTGGTCCAACTGTAAAAAGGAGGTCGTGGATTTCGAACGCCCATGGGGAAATTTATCATGGGATCATAAAGTAAGTGACGGTTGTTGAAGGCTATATATTCAAGTATTCTCTCATAATAATAAGCATCTGATCCCCCTGTAAGTAAAAATGGGGTTCCGTATTTAGTCGACAATTCCAGCGCAAAGTAGCTCCTTAAGAAGAAGGCTATTATGAAAATACCTACTAGACATATGAACGTACTCCATTTGTCTTCGAGTATCGATTTCTCGTGTCCAGCGGTATCCGTTATACCCTTCTTCGTATGTAGGTAAGGTATCCTTAGCCTCATTATCCTTCACCTTAACAAATGTATTCCAACTCATGATACCTTCTCATATTTATATATTGTCAGTGTCAGAGGGGGTATTGGCCGGTTTTAATCGTTTATTAGAAAGTCTGACAGTATATCTTTTGCCCTTTCTCTTCCTTTTTTATGTTTTTCCAGGAAAGCATTTACCTTTTCTATAAGAAGAGATTTGCACTCGCCGCACAAAATATCCCCATCTCTACACTTTCGAGCAATGTCCCTTATAATCTCACAGTCTTCCTCAAATATATAGTAACGGTAGTTATGTATAGCGCATATGTCGGGATCTCCTCCTCTTTCGCGTTGTTCTTTTGCTGAGATACGACCGCCGGTGAAGGCATCCGACAGTTTTGATTTTACATCTTCGGGGGTATCGGTGGTGAATATGGTCGTTTTCGGTTTGCTCGCAGACATCTTCCCCGTTCCGTCCAAGGATGGTGCCAACTTGTTGTGTAGAAGTGCAGGTTTAAGATATCCGATCTTTGATGCTACATCCCGTGTCAGTCTGAAGTGAGGGTCTTGGTCTATACCACAGGGTATTACTACTGGTACATCCATACCTTCTAGCACGGTCGGTAAAAAGCATGGAGCGGACTGTATAGTGGTGTAAAATATACTTCCTACATTGGTAGAATTGTCAAACCCGAAAACAGCCTTTACGTTTGAAAAGTTCAATCGTTTGGCGACTTTAAGTGCAATGGGATAGAGAGTGCTGATATAGTCTGTGTCTATGAGTATATGGGTTTTTTCAGGGTCAAAACCCAGGGCAACGACGTCCAGAGCATTTTCCAAAGCATAGGCGTGGGTAGTTTCCTGATCCATATCAAAGTTAAAAAGGTATTTTTCATCGTCTGTCAATTGAAAGTAAAGATCAACTCCGAATTTATCTTGTAACCACTTTGCGAATATCCATGGCATGAGGTGGCCCACATGGGTATGACCCGAAGGACCCCTTCCGGTATACATTGCAAAACGGTTGCCCTTCTCATACTCGTCCAAGATCCAGTTGAAATCACGGTGTGAGTAAAATATCTCTCGGGTAAGCATGAAGTGAAGCTCACCTGTGAGACTTTCTATTCTTTCGAGTAGTTCCACATCAATCCGTGATGTACCAAATCGTTTTATCAGATCTTCATAATCTATATTACCACTGGCTTCCCATGGTGTAACGACGTAATCTTCTTTAGGGCCGGTTTTCTCTTCCATAATATTCAAACTGTGGATTACCTTCGGTTATAAAAAACCTACCCATCCGACTTACACTTACATCCACCTCTCCTCCGAATGAATTTATAATATATTGGCCGTTTCTACTGACATGCGGCGAAATACCCATATTGTCGGTGCCATGTTCTTCGGTATCATAGCGTTCTTTTTACTTGAATCTATCCAGAGGATGTCAATACCATCACTCTATTGGATATTACCCACCTCTTTGAGTCGTATCGGACATCTTTTTATCTTGCTTATCTCGTCTTCCATAGGGGGTTTGCTACCGGATATCTTGGATCCGGCATACACTTCAAGGCACAGAAGGTTTGCTCACAGCAGAGTGCTGTTTTTTATGATAATCATAGTTATTGCAATAACGGTCTTCTTCTTAGCGGGACAAATGAAACTAGAGTTGCTCTTTTTGTACTATTTTGTGTGTGGGTACCTGTCTCACCTGTTGCTGGACTCAACAACTCCGTCCGGACTTTGGTGACGTAGCTGAAACTATTGTTTATGTGGTATGAATAAAAGAAACATACATACGCAGACCTGTCTAATGACCAATCCAAGATGTGAGCGGCAGTCCGAACGTTTAGTAACCGTGGGCTGAATACGTCGCCGAAGCTTCGTACTTACACCCCAGGCTCTATCAAACCCGTCTTCTACGGGGGTTCTTAGGTGCCTCGTTTCAGGGTAGGCTTCAGGCTTAGATGCTTTCAGCCTTTATCCTCATACAGCGTGGCTACCCAGCGATGCCCTACCGGACAACTGGTAAACTAGTGGCTGCGAAGCCCGGTTCCTCTCGTACTAAGGGCTCCTTACCCTCAGGCACCAAAACAATCTTACTAAAAAGCAACAAACCTGGCTCACGACGGTCTAAACCCAGCTCACGACCCCTTTTAATGGGCGAACAACCCCACCCTTGCCAGATGCTGCACCGGCAGGATAGAGGGAGCCGACATCGAAGTAGCAAGCCTCCTGGTCGATATGGACTCTTGCAGGAGACAACTCAGTTATCCCCGGGGTAACTTTTCTGTTATCCCTGGGCCCCATAAGTAGGCCTCAGGGGTTCGCTATGCCGTACTTTCGTATCTTGGTCTGTTATTTTGCCAAACCAAGTCAAGCCAGCTTTTACCATTGTATTCTACGGTGGATTTCTGACCCACCTGAGCTGACCTTTGGACGCCCTTGTTATTTTTTCGAGGGTGTGGCGCCCCACCCAAACTGCCCGTCTATCGATGTTCCACCTAAGCGGTTAGGG
>CAZAMQ010000055.1:0-15287 GCA_964486225.1 uncultured Thermoplasmata archaeon
AGATGCGGCGGCCGGCTCTCGTAATCCTGCAGAACGTACCGCTTCAATGGAGATATTGACTTGAGCAACTCCAGCACCTCTTCAGGAGAGACCACCCCTGGCACCAGGGTGGTCCTGAACTCGTGTTCGATACCGGATGATTTGATCAGCTCGATAGATTCCCTTATATCATCAGTGTGAACTTCTCCCATGATGTGATATCTATCGAAGGTAGTCTTCACGTCCATGGCCAGATAGTCCACCATATTCCGGTCTATGATCTCCCGGAGGACATCTGGCCTGGTTCCGTTGGTGTCCAGTTTTATCAGATATCCCATCTTTTTGATTCTACTTATGAATCCCAGTAGATCCGGTTGTATGGTCGGCTCACCGCCTGTAACACAAACAGCCTCGAGCTTGTCCTTTCTTTGCTCTAAAAATTCAAAGATATGCTCCTGGGGGATCAACGGTACATTACCCAAAACAACATCCGTATTGTAACAGTACGGACACCGAAGATTGCACCCAGCGATCCAGATGATCGCACTCAGATGGCCGGGGTAATCCAGCAGCGATAGTTTCTGCAGCCCGCCTATCTTCATGCTTCTACCTTCGAGGAGCCGGTGAACATTTTACGGTGGACGAACTCCTGACCCTTACCTTCGTTCCATTGGTCCACCGGTCTCAGATAACCCACTACTCGTGAGTATACCTCGCACGGAACTCTTTCTCCGTACTCCTCACAGCGGGGGCAGTACTGATGTTCACCTGCCAAGTATCCGTGATTTTTACAGATACTGAAAGTCGGTGTAAGTGTGAAATAAGGCAGCGTATAGTTCTCGGCGATGGTTCGAACCAGCTTTTTTGTCGACTCCGATGAAGGAAGTCGTTCACCCAGGAACGCGTGGAAGACGGTTCCACCGGTGTATTTACACTGCAGTGGTTCCTGGAGATCCAGAGCCTCAAAGAGATCGTCAGTGAACCCTACGGGCAATTGGGATGAATTGGTGTAATAGGGGACCGATCCTTCACCTTTGTAAACCTTTATACCGGGATATTTTTTAACATCTCCTCTAGCCAAGCGATAGCTGGTACTCTCTGCGGGCGTGGCCTCAAGGTTGTGCAAATTACCGGTTTCTTCTTGGAATTCCAGCAGTCTTTCGCGCATATGATCGAGTACCTTCTCAGCGAATACGATACCCTCTCGTGTAGATATATCCGCTCCCGTAAGATTCAGGACTGCCTCGTTCATACCTACTATTCCAATGGTGGAAAAATGATTCTTCCAGTACTCTCCGAACCGTTCTTTGATATCGGATAGGTAGAATCGTGAATACGGATGTAGGTTGCTGTGGGTGAGTTCTTCGATGACCTCTCTTTTTATGCTCAATGAGTCCCTAGCCTTATCCATCAAATCATCCAATCTATCCATGAACTCATCTTCAGTTTGAGATAGATAACCGATCCGGGGTAGATTCAGCGTAACCACGCCAATCGAACCTGTCTTCGGATTGGCACCGAAAAGTCCGCCTCCACGATTTCTCAATTCGCGTTTGTCCAGTCTCAGTCGGCAACACATACTCCTTGCATCCTCCGGTTTCATATCGCTGTTGACGAAGTTTGAAAAATACGGTACACCATACTTTGCAGTCATCTCCCAGATAGGATCCAGATCACTATTATCCCAATCGAATTCTTTGGTTATATTGTAAGTAGGTATCGGGAACGTGAAGGGCCTATCTGCGGCGTCACCGTCGAGCATCACTTCTGCAAATGCCCGGTTTATCATCACCATCTCCTCCGAGTATTCACCGTAGGTCTCTTCCTGCATACTACCTCCTATTATCACTCCCTGATCTCGCATGTATCCCGGAGGTTCCAGGTCCATCGTTATATTGGTGAAAGGCGTCTGGAAACCAACCCGTGTAGGCACGTTCATGTTGAACAGGAATGTCTGCATCTCCTGCTTTACCTGTTGGTAGTTCAATCCGTCGGCCCTCACGAATGGTGCTAATAACGTATCGAAGTTGGATACCGCCTGGGCACCGGCGGATTCTCCCTGCAGTGTGTACAAGAAGTTGACTATCTGCATGAGGGCAACGCCAAAGTGCTTGGCTGGATCGCTTTCTATCTTTCCCCTTGCCCCACGGAAACCTTTCACCAGTATCTCCTCTAGATCCCAGCCTACACAGTAAGCACCGAGTGTTCCGAGATCATGTATGTGGATATCTCCTTCCATGTGCAGTTTACTTATCTCTGACGGGTATAGCTTGTTCAACCAGTAATTAGATACCACTGTCTCGGTTGTATACACATTAAGGCCCTGCAGTGAGTAGCTCATGTTGCTGTTTTCCTTGACCTTCCAATCCATCATATCTAGATAGTTGTCTACCACTTCGATCTCTTTTAGCAGCCCGCCGACCTCGCGTATATCCTGGTGCTGTTTTCGATACAGTATGTAAGCCTTCGCAGTCCTGTATTCTCCAGACTCCATCAGCACTTTTTCGACGATGTCCTGAACACTCTCCACGTCTGGTATCTCACCTACGGGCGTCTGACCTTTGAGTATTTCAACGACCCTTTCTGTGAGCGCTTCGGCTGTTTTCAGGTCTTTGTCTCCCACTGCCAGGGATGCCTTCCATATGGCATTTGTTATCCTTACAGGGTTGAAATCAACCACTTTCCCATTCCTTTTCCTTATCTTTCTTATCATTTACTCTTCTCCTTAATCAAATTTTCAAGCTCTTTTTCAAAACATGTTATATCTGCAAAACGGCGGTATACCGATGCGAAACGTATGTAGGCCACCTGATCCAACTCTTTTAGGCCGTCCATTATCTTTTCACCGATCACTTCGGTGTTTACTTCTCTATCGCCGCCTTTCCGTATATCCCTCTCTATGTGGTTCACCATCTCTTCTATCTTCTCCACCGAGACCGGTCTTTTCTCGCAGGCTTTCTCTATTCCTTTGCGGATCTTTTTCCTGTCGAACAATTCCCGGCGACCGTCGCTCTTCACGACGTAAAGCTCGATGGGTTCGATATATTCGTAGGTGGTGAACCGTTCGCTGCAGTTCAAGCACTCCCTTCTACGGCGAATGGTATCCCGGGAAGAATCACGGGAGTCGGTCACCTTTGTCCTATCATCGTCACAATAGGGGCATCTCATCCAAACCACCATATATTGTATGTTCCATGTCTATTAGGTGCAATATGATGTATATATTTAAAATTTTCGGCTTTTTTATTGCAATTTTTCTCTCCTCATAGGACATAAAAAGATATAATAACAGTAAAATGCATGAATAACCATGGATCCTGATATGAGATTGGTAAATTATATCGATAATGCTATCAACAGTGGCGATAGGAAGATCCTAGTTCCCGCCTCACTACTATCTGCTGCAAGTCCGGAAGGCCTGGACGCCGTTTACAAACTATGCAAACTAAACAATGTGGATATAGTGGTCGAAGGGTGAATGCTGTGGGATGCGGAAAATTGATAATAAATAAACCGATTATAACATAGATATGATCTACCGTATATTGACTAACAAAGATCCAAGAGGGTGTCCTGACAGTCTTTATCGCTCTTCAACCGCACTTTCTTTTGGCATTGAAATGACGGAACTCGGATTAAAAGCACCCAAGCACGTCAATCCTCGGGCTAGATTTTACTTCACCGAGCGTGGTTGGGATGAGATAGGAAAGAAACTGCTGGAAAAGGCCCATCGGGTGGGTCTGAAGGTTAAGGTGATCAAGAAGAAAAACCCTAAGAGGAGTGATGTGGTATGGAGTGACCCTTACCAGGTAGCGGTACTGCCAAAGAGTAAAAGGTGACCGGACAAAAATTCATGACCATCATCTCTCTATGACCACACCGTCGTTCTCCGGCTGTGCCACCCACACTTGAGCGTCTTTTCCCTCTCTGTCTAACCAGTCGATGATACATCCCTTGACGCTCCCGGCATCCTCCTTCTCCGTAAGACCGTAAGCCGTAGGCCCCCATGAACTCTGCCCCGCACCGTATGTGATCTCGTTCAACTTGTGTATAATGTCCGTGATGGCAGGATGGAAAGTGCCGCCCTGGTAGGTGGAAAAAGATTCGCCTACCAAGCGCTGGATCTCCGATAAGTGGTAACCGAAGTCCTTTATATTTTCTGTTCTGATAGCAGGTAAGATACCCATGACCACATTATGCGAGATACCTCTTGGGATCTCAACATCCACTTTCATATTCCTTAGTATCGGTTTCTCCTCCACCTCATCGTAACCTTGTATCTTCTTCGGGCGGACGATAACAAACCTCCAGTCCTCAGGAGTATCAAAATGCGCTGTCATCGGAGGTATCTCTTCGTCATGCACTTTACCGCCTTCAAGTATGAAACCACCGTACTTGAATCCGTATGTTCCGATAGCAGAATAACGGCTTCTTCCCACAACAGTAGCCAATTCCTTAAGCCCGGCTTCATATCCTTCATGCTTTAGTATTCCCATACTCACACCTAAATGAAGTTGTGTGGTCGAGCCAAGCCCGATGTGCCTCGGAACCTGTCTCAAAACCTTTATACGATATCCCTTTTTCACCTCGTAGTGTCGAGTAAGTTTTTTGTACACCCTCTTAACCTCTTTGACCACCCCATCATCACCTTTTACCTCTAACCCGTCTCCCGATGGTAAAATCTCTATACGGAATCCCCCTTTTATCATCACCCCTAATGCGCCATACTCTCGCAGAAATTCCCGACTAATATCTATTATACCGAAGTGCAGTCTAGACGAGGTTTCGACTATCATCTAGCACCCTCCAGTTCCATCTTGTATCGCTCCAGCTTATCATCAAGTGCACGGATACCGAGTCCGGGTTCATCGCCAACCCATAGTTTGCCGTCTCTGAACTCGAGATCCATGAACACGTTCTCGGAGAGCATGAAATGACTGTCCAGATCCGCATATTTGATACGGTCGCTGCTTAGATATAAGTGAGTTCCCGCGGCTATGGACGGTATAACCTCGCCCATGCATCCCACCATGGCGTCGACACCGTATTCCTCGATAACCTCTACTATCTTACGTCCGCCTGTCAATCCGCCGCACTTCATGAGCTTGATGTTGACCATGTCCGCCAACTCTTCGGTACATATCCTTTCCGCCATGATATGGTCCTTCATGGCCTCGTCGGCCATTATGGGTATCTTGCTCTCGGTGGTTACCCTCTTCAGTCCCTGCAAATCGTCCTCCTTCACCGGTTGCTCGATGAATTCTATGTCATATTCAACCAGTTTATCACACAGCGTTATGGCCTCTTCAACACAATAGCCTTGATTAGCGTCAACCCAGAGGGGTATATCAGGTCCAACCGTTTCGCGAACTCCACGAACCCTTTTTATATCCTCCAGAAGATCTAATCCTATCTTTATCTTCAATGCATGAAAACCCTTGTTCATGAATTCATGTGCATGTTCAACTGTTTCTTCGTAGGACATTATTCCGATGGTTCTGTCGGTGAGTACGCCGTTCATCTTTCCGTCGAAGAGTTCGTACACCTTGTGACCTTCTATTTTACTCCTCAAGTCATATAGAGCGATATCCAGTCCCGCGAGTGCCGAAGGGTCGTCAGGGAATGCAAGCGCCAATTCATCCCATAGCTCTCCTAAGGACACTTCACGACCGATAACATGTTCTTTCATCCGTCCCAGAACACTCAGTATGGATTCCGTGGTCTCTCCGGTTACGTTGTTAGGGGAACCGTTCCCCCAGCCTTCGACGTCTCCACTTCGCAAACATACGATAACGTTCTCAGCCGCCAGGCCAGCACCGGTTGCTATCCTGAATACTTCGCTCCTGTCTATGGATACAGGAAATATCTTCATCTCACCTGTTTTCATCTAAATACACCTCTTTGTAATACAAACAAAAATCATTCAACGAACATTTGCCGCATCGTGGGTTCCTTGGTCTGCAGACGGACTTGCCGAACTCGACCATCAACCGATTGATCTCTATCCAGTATTCTTTAGGTATCTTTTCCATCAGTACCATCTCTGTTTCTTCAGGCGTCCGTGTATCCGCAATACCCAAACGGTTGCTTATGCGGTGAACATGGGTGTCCACAGGCACGGCGGGAACGTTAAAGCCGTAAACGAGAACGCAGTTTGCCGTTTTCCTACCTACACCGGGTAAAGATAGTAACTCGTTGATGTTCTCGGGCACCTCACTGTCGTACCTTTCGGCTATTATCCTGGCGACCTCTTTCACTCTTTCCGACTTGACGTTGAAAAATCCCGCAGGTCTTATCAATTCCTTAATTTCGTCGGTGGGTGCTTCGACCAGCTTTTTCGGTGTGTCGTACTTTTCGAACAAAGCCTTGGATGCAACATGAGTATTTGCATCTTTCGTTCGTTGGGAGAGTATTGTGGATATGAGCACTTGGAAGGGCGAACGTTTCGGCAATTCGCCACTCTTAGGATTTTTACCCGGAAAGGCACCTACATCTATCACTTCCCTCAAACGTAGGATCATCATATCATAGTCAATTTCATCCATCTAGAACACCATCTCTCTCCTTATATCACCCAGGAGATATATCGACCCGGTCACCAATATCAGATCACCCTTTTGCCACTGTGCTTTTGCAGCCTCCAGCGCCTCTGTTCCGTGTGTGAATGCACTCACTGGGCAGTATTCGGAGAACACATCGGCCAATTTTTTACTATCCAGCTTCCTTTCGCTAACCGGCTCTCCGGTAAATACCATATCGCTAACCGGCCCTATTACACTGGCAATACTCTTGTAATCCTTATCATTAAGCACACCGATGACCACTAGAAGTCTATTATATATAATATTCTTAAGCCCTTCCACAAGGGCCTCCGTCCCTGGTAGATTGTGTGCTGAGTCGAACATGATCAGTGGTTCTCCACACTTCAATTCCATTCTTCCGTTCAATACCGTACTTTCAAGGGCTGATATCATATTCATATCTTTTATTGTATATACCCTTTCACGTATCCCCTCCACCAATCCTATGGTAACAAGGGCGTTCTCCGCCTGCCATTCTGCAATCCCCGGCACCCTGAAAATACCGTATTCCGGCATATCCAACCGCAGCGGGTCTTTCAATATCCCGTACTCACGCTCCAGTGCATGATGGTAATCTGCCCCTTTCTCGGAACATATATTCCTGAGATACTCACTTATATCGTGTTCCTTTACACCGGTAACAAAATGATTGCCGTTACGTATTATACCGGCCTTTTCAAATGCTATCTCCTCCTTCGTTTCTCCGAGGTACTTCATGTGGTCGTAGCCGATGGTGGTTATCGCAGAAGCGAAATGGTCGGAAACGTTAGTTGCATCGAGTCTGCCTCCCATACCCACTTCCAATACCGCAATATCTACCTTTTTACGTGAGTAATGCAGGTAGGCCATGGTGGTCAAAACCTCGAAAAAACTAGGTCTCTGATCCGGTCTATCACGCTCGATATCTTCCAGAACCGGTCTTACCTCATCTATAAGCTTCCATAGATCCTTCTCTCTGATGTTCTTACCGTCTATGGTAATACGTTCCTCAAAATGGTCAAGGTGGGGTGAGATGAACTTGCCGGTCTTGTAACCGCTTTCCGATAAGATATTGCTGAGCATAGTGGTTACGGAACCCTTGCCGTTGGTACCTGCTATCAAGATAGTATCGAAGTCGTACTGGGGTTCACCGAAGTCGGAAAGAAAATTTCGTATCTTATCCAGGCCGAGTTTCACACCTTTGCGATTGAGAGAGTAAAGATAATCTTCCGGTTTACCGAGTTCTTCCTTCAATGCTTGAACACCCTGTATCTCGTGAATACCATGCACATGTCGTGCTCGTTGACCGCATCTATAACTTCCTGATCACGTATCGAACCGCCGGGTTGGATGACCGCAGTTATGCCCGCCTCGGCAGCTGCATCGACGGCATCCCTGAAGGGGAAGAAGGCATCGGAGGCCATAGCACATCCCTTCGTATCGCTCCGGGCCTTCATATGTGCTATCTTTACCGAATCCACCCTGCTCATCTGGCCGGCGCCTATTCCCACGGTGTGGTCCTTTCGAGCGAACACGATGGCGTTGGATTTGACGTGTTTTACCGCCTTCCATGCGTATTCCATCGCCGCTAGTTCGTCGTCAGTGGGCTCTCTTTTGCTGGTAACTTTGACCCGGGTCATATCGAGTTTTTTCGTGTTCCTCCCCTGAACCAAAAGTCCTTCGGCCACCTTAGCATATACCACCCCTTGAGGTTCAGGGTTCCAACCGCCTAGGTCCATTATCCGTAAATTCTTCTTTTTCTTCAGTACTTCGACCGCTCCTTCCTCGTAGCCCGGTGCTATCACTGCTTCGATGAATATCCTGTTCATCTCCTCTGCAAGCTCCCGGGTTAACGGACGGTTGACGGCCACGATGCCACCGAATATTGAGGTGGGGTCGCACTCGTAAGCCATCCTGTATGCCTCTACAAGATCGTCGTGCGAGGCTATACCCGATGGATTGGTATGTTTGATAGCCACCACTGTCGGCTCGTCGAATTCCTTGGCCATATCGATGCCGGCGTCCAGGTCTAGTATATTGTTGTACGATAATGTCTTGCCGTGGAGTTTCTTAGCCTTGAGCACCGAGCTTTCATCGGTAAATTCCGTACGGTAGAAGGCTGCACTTTGGTTTGGATTCTCACCGTAGCGAAGATCCTGAACCTTGCTGCCGGATACGAAATAACCGCTGGGAAATTCATCACCGATGTATCTTTGGTTCAGATAGCGTTGGATCTCGTTATCGTAGGCGGCGGTGTGCATGAATGCATCCACCGCTAGCTTTTTACGAAGTTCTTCACTGGTCTCGCCCTTTTCCTTCAATTCGTCGATAACGTCGTCATACCTCTTCGGATCACAAACAACGGTAACACGATCGTGATTCTTCGCCGCTGCTCTTAAAAGTGCAACACCGCCTATATCGATGTTCTCTATGGCATCTTCGATGGTATGTTCACCCTGAACTATCTTTTGGAAGGGATACAGATTGACCGCTACGATATCTATGGATGGTAGGGAATGGGTCTCAAGGTCATTTTCGTCGACGCCTCTGCGGTACAGTATACCCCCGTGTATCTTCGGATGAAGTGTCTTTACTCGTCCACCGAGTATCTCGGGGAACCCGGTTATGCTGTCTACAGTTTCAGTGGGTATACCCTCTTTACGTAGAGCGTCCGCAGTACCTCCCGAAGAGATGATATGAAAATCCTCCTGGACCAAGGCCTTCGCAAAGCCGCTTATTCCTGTTTTATCGTACACGCTTATTAGTGCCCTTTTTGGCAATTATAACACCAATTGAACTCCAAACAGTAACTATTTGATAAGTTTTACTATCCGTATGAGGAGCAATAATTTCAAAGCATAAGCATTTTAACCTACAACCTTATTGTAACCTGAAATGAAATCCGATGTTGATATAGCCCAGGAAGCCGAGCTCGAGCCCATGACGGAGATAGCAGCCAAACTTGGATTGAAGCCAGAAAAGATCGAACTATGGGGTGCGAACAAGTCGAAGCTCACACTGGATACCGTAAGAAAGTACAGGGGTCAAAAGGGTGGAAAGCTAATACTGGTCACCGCCATGACCCCCACTCGAGGGGGAGAGGGTAAGACTACCGTGACCATCGGACTGGCACAGGCACTATGCAAACTGGGCAAGAAGGCCACATTGGGCATACGTGAGCCTTCGATAGGCCCTACCATGGGCATCAAAGGAGGTGCCGCCGGCGGTGGATATTCACAGGTGCTCCCCATGGAGGACATAAACCTTCATTTTACAGGAGACATGCACGCCGTCGGTATAGCACATAACCTTCTATCGGCAATGGTGAATAATCATATGCACCGGGGTAACCAACTCAATATCGATACCCGTAAGATACTCTGGCCCAGGGTCCTTGATATGAACGATCGTGCACTGCGAAATACCGTGGTCGGTCTCGGAGGTAAAAGTCACGGAGTACCCAACGAGAATTCATTCGGGATAACAGCGTCGTCGGAGGTGATGGCCATTCTATGTTTGTCCAACGGCTTGACCGAACTCAAAGACAAACTTTCGCGGATCATCGTAGGATATAAACACACCGGAGAACCGGTGTATTCAACTGATATAGGAGGTATCGGTGCCATGGCATCACTGCTCAAACATGCGATAAAACCCAATCTGGTGCAAACGTTAGAAGGCGTACCCGCCTTTGTACACGGAGGTCCCTTTGCAAACATCGCCCACGGTACCAGCAGTATCTTGTCTACGAAGATAGGTATGGCACTCTCCGATTATTTCGTAACGGAAGCGGGATTCGGCTCGGACCTCGGGGCTGAAAAGTTCTTTAATATCGTCTGCAGACAGAGCGGTTTGAAACCGGATGCGGTGGTGATGGTCGTCACGGTAAGGGCGTTAAAAAGACAGGGAGGGGTCCCCAATAAATACTTGAAAGAAAAAAACATACCCGCTATGAAAAAAGGTCTCGCCAACCTGTCTAAACATTTGGAGAACATACACATGTTCGGCCTTCCCGCCGTGGTGGCAATAAACAAATTCCCTTCGGATTCCCATGAAGAGATAGATTATCTGATCAAACTGTGTGACAGTATAGAGATACCATCTGCCGTTGTTGAAGTTTACGATAAAGGCGGTGAGGGCGGCGTAGAACTCGCGGAAAAGGTGGTTCAAGAGTGCTCCGGTTCAAGTGCAAGGTTCAATCCGCTCTATGCACTTGAAGAGAAACCCAAGGAAAAGATAAACGATATCGCCACCAAGATATATGGTGCAAAGAATGTAGTCTATACACCACAGGCGGTTAAGGACCTACGACTGATAAACAAAATAGGGCTAAACCAACTCCCTATATGCATGGTCAAGACCCACTATTCACTCTCCGACGACAGGAAGTTACTAGGACGACCAGTAGGGTTCAAGATCAAGATCCATAAAGTACGGGTTAGCGCAGGTGCCGGGTTCATCATACCCATGGCCGGAGATATAACCACTATGCCCGGACTGCCAAGGAAACCAGCGGCTTTGGACATCGACATAGGAGAAGACGGAAGGATAACTGGATTGTTCTGAGTGATAGCCATGAAAGTAGAACTTATCAATCACACACCGGAACCGGACAGGGCGGCGGCCCATGCTGCTCTTACGTGTTACAGAGAGGACGTGCCTGACAAGGAAGGGATGGATATTGAACTGATACACGATATATTGAATAAAATCAAGGAAAGCGGTCATCACAGTGTGATAGAACATTCGTCATTCACCTTTTCCGTACAGGGAGTTTCTCGTGCACTCACCCATCAACTGGTAAGGCATCGTCTGGCATCCTACAGCCAGCAGAGTCAGCGATATGTGGATATAGAAGAGTTCGATCCGGTGATACCGGATTCAGTAATGGAGAACAAACACTCTGCAAGGATGTACCACGAATTCATGGAGAAGGTCAAAGAACTCTACATCGATCTCAAAAAAGATGTACCCCTGGAGGATGCCAGATACATTCTACCCAATGCCACAAAGACCAATATAATAATTACGATGAACGCACGAGAGCTGTGGCATTTCTTTTCACTGAGATGCTGTAGAAGGGCACAGTGGGAGATACGTGAGATGGCCAACCGGATGCTCGAACTCTGCAGAGAAGTATCACCTATTATCTTCGAGGATGCCGGAGCACCGTGCCTCCGAGGGCCATGCCCGGAGAGTCCGGAATTTTCATGTGGTAAGCCTATGGATAGAACTCATCAGTAGTTTACCGCCCAAACCACTGCCCACTGGCACAATTGTATCTTTTATGAAAATTCACTTTCCTTCGATTTTTGGAATCCGGTTTCGAAACATCCAGTAACCTTTGGCTATTTTTAGGACCGGTATCCGTGTAATTCTTTCAATACGTAGGAATTCTTATGAATTCCTTCTATTCACAAAACTTTTAGTTTTGTTCATACACTACTGTCCACACAACAGGCTCCGCAGCGCTGTTGTAGATCCAGTAGCCCTGACCAGGTTCAAAAGTATAGTTCGCCGGCTCGTAGTCATACGCCAAGTTGTACTCTGTTGCTGCGTTGAAATAGCCGACTTTCGTTACTTCCGTCGGCAGCCCGTGGTTACCACTGCTCTCGCTGGGGAGGCCCACCATGTTCCATCCCGGATACAACGTGACGTCCGTGCTGGTAGGTACATAGCCTTCCACGGTCAGCGTATCATTGGCGTTCATGTGTATCCATAACCCCATGCGGTGTGTCCAAGTGTGCAAGTAATTGTGTATGGCAGACCTGCCTGGTACGTATGAACTCCATTCGTCTGCTGTTATGTCGTAGTACATCACCTTGGTGTAGTTGCCCGATATGCCGTAGTGAGGATGGTCAAGTATCGCGGTTAGAGAGGTATCCGAAGGCATCAGGTTGAAGGAGACGAAGTTCCAACCCGCCGCTTCACCGCCTGTCGTGAGCGGTATATCGAAAAGGGTAACGTTTCCACCGGGCTCCATCACGGGGTCCGTACCGGCACCTTCTTGACCTTCACGATAGGAATAGACCTTGTACCACCACAATATATCATCCGCAGTACCCCTATCGTGGTCTACATAACTATAAGATTCCGTTCCATCGGCGTTGACCGTATCTATGAACTCGTAGCCGGACACGTCTTCGCTTGCCGACCTGTAAATATTGTAGCTTGTCACCCTTTCCGGGTCATCGGGACTCGCACCCCATGTGAGAAAGTTATCTTCAGTACCATTCCCGCTGCTGATCACCGAGTATGAGAATCCCTCGATACGGCTGTTTCGAACACTTGAACCCCATTCGAACATGCCCGTCGTCATTCCCATCGCCATGTTCCTGTAGGTGTAGTAATTCACCGTCCACTGGTTCGCTTCCAGTATATCAGACCCCAACTCTTCGGTAGCGAATGTGCTCCTTAATGTTGAAGGAGGGTTCGTGTCCAAGTCCGCGTAGACCCTGATGATTATGGAGTCCCCGGAGCTTAGCTCGGTCTCAGGGGGTTCCCATGTGGCAGTCTGGTAACCGTCTCCGTTCGTGGCTCTTTCGACCACCGCAACGGTGCTCCCCTCCGTCAGTTCTGTCTCGGTTTCCCCGTTGTAAACAAAAGTCCGTGTGCCTACATAAACGGTTTGACCCCCAGGTCCTGTGAAATCGACCTGGTAATCGGTTTCAGTCTGTTCCGTACCAAGTACATTGTCCCCCCGCATATACCGGGTTTCGACAACGGTATCGTTTTCTACACCGTAATGCTCCACGGTAAAGTATGAGGGAGGAAGTACAGGTATCCCGATGATCTCAAAGTTATCGCTGGTGTCGCTATCGAAGAGGCCGTATTCGTCCGATACCGTAACCCTGACGCGTGCCTCATTTGTGGGCACGTCAGGCACCGTCCATGTGTAACTGCCGTTATCAGCAGTTCCTGTTACTATTGTCGTCCAGTACGTGCCGGCATCGGTGCTGTATTCAATATCAACGCCGGTTATGGTTCCGCCCCCGGTGGTGGTGAACCATGTTATATCCTGTTCCGTACCGGCGTCCCATGATTCTCCGCCCGTTGGATTGGTAAGCGTTATCTCCGGGGGTGTTACTCCCACTAAAAAACTGTGCATGTTCCATATGTCGCCACTGTAATTTAGTGCAAGATAATCGTCCTGTACCTGGATGAAGTATCTGACTTCGGTTCCCGCAGGAAAAGACGGGAGGACCGCTTCGTAAGTATTGTTGTCCCTCATCAGTTCCATATCCACTCTGGTGACACTCTCATTGGTACTAGAATTGTAATATAGATGGGCAAAGGATATTGCGCTGTCATCCATAATCCTTGCTTCGACACTTACATTCTCATCGGCAGATGCATGAACATCCAGGATCTCAATGGTCGGTGGTATGTTATGTTTGGCGACCTGCATGGTGGTGCAGTGTATGGCACCGTTGGACGAGATGATATCGGACGAATCTATACCGACTATCTCGTATTCAGGCATGTTATCCTGGTATATCTGTAATGCTTCAGAGTCCGTGGCACGATTATAAACCGGTACAAGTACCTTGTTATTGACGATGAGTGAGTTTGTGTACGTGTAGTGGGTACCGCCGGGCTTCTCGAAAGGTACCCTGACGATATTATAGGGTTGACCGTTCCTAGCGGTACGGTTCTCGAAATAGCGGACATTGTACTCAAGCCTCTCGTAGTCGTTATCATCGGATGATACTTCGGAGATAAGCACTGTGGTTTCGTTCAAAAGCTTGATCTGCATGTCTATGTGGCCTGTCCCATCGTTTGATAAACGGATCACATCTCTGAATTCTACCAAATTGAAGTAATCCGTTGCCCATTGGATAACTTCCTCTTCGGTCAGATCACCACCATGTGAGGGGTCATTCTGCTCGAAACATCTGTCGGTGGTATAGAATATCCCCGCGCCGTCGACCATCAAGTTGCCCCCTTCCAATCTGAACCAATTATCTCCATCTGTCATGCTGTAGCAATCCACTTCTATCTCATTGGCGTATCTCCATGGAAATGCATCGTCCTCCCATCTATTCCATCTATCGTACATCATGTTTACAAAGGACAGTTCGCCGCTGGTCTTGTCTATAATCGATATGGGACCGTAATCTCTCATCCATATGGTATCTGTATTTACTATGTAAAAAGAAACATTGTCCATATTAACTCCGTTATTTTCAAGGTAATTAGCTATGCTGTCCGCGGAGTCTTGACTTCCGGTGACTATCGTTGCATACGATACCTCGGCTATCTCTCTGGTCATTTCCAGATAATATGAATCCAAGCCACTATCGCCCCACCTTAGTAGTATTTCTTCGGATCGCTCCCATTCGGCAGGTGTTCTTATATTCGTAGGAGCATTGGTTGATCGAGGTAAGATTTCATGTTCATATTTTTCTTCGGAAGAATATGATATCCCAATTGAAAGGGATAGGATCCCTGTTAGAAGACACATAACGATTAAAAAGGCTATGATTTTTTGCGTCATATATTAACATCATGTTTACCGAACCATATATACTTTTGGTGGAATTTTGCATGAAAGAGCTGGGTGCGGGGGTTGTCGGCCCCGATTTGCTGGTAAATCTTGTTCTTCACTCTATTGTGAACGTTTTTCAAGTCAACGGTGACCTCTCTAAGCTACCGGAACACATCCAAATGTATACTTGGTCCGGATGTCCAGATATACCAAATTATAGTATCAATCGTACCGATATTTCTCCATATACATCAATGACG
>CAZAMQ010000056.1:0-7836 GCA_964486225.1 uncultured Thermoplasmata archaeon
TATATCTTACTGTTTCTCGTGACCAAGCATGTTTATAATACACGAAGAGGATGATAACGTTTATAATACCCGAAAAGGATGATAAGCTTTATAACGATGATAACGTTTATAATACCCGAAACACATGACAAAAGGAGAGATACGATGAAATTCAAGACAGACCCCTTCTATCTGTACCCGATACAGGAATCGCATATCGACACTCTATTCATAAACAGGGAGAAGGAATGCGATATGATAATATCCATACTAAAAACCGAGTTCAACGAAATATGTTCCATAATAGGAGGTATCGGAACGGGAAAAAGCAGTACGGCGATATATGCATACAACAGAGCAAAGAGGCTGGGAAAAGAAGTTGTACTCCTTGATAACGTGACCGAGTACGAAAAAACCGTTAAAAAAGGGATGGGAGATATAGATGTCATCATCATAGATGATATAGATAAGGTAGGCGATGAAAAGGCATCCGAATTTTACAAAAGTCTTGAATCTATCTTTAAAGAGAACATCACTATCTTTTACACGGATACATATCAAAGGGATAGGAAAACATCCGACTTGAGAGAATTTACAGCCTCGCAATATATCACTTTACCCAGGAAACTCGGCAAAGACAGTTTGAACACGCTCCTGAAGGGAAGGATGATCAATTGTGTTATAAACGATGACTTCAACTATCCTTTCAGCGACAAGGCCATCGAGATGGCTTCCATACGCTCTTTGGGTAACATACCTAGATTTTTTACTTACGCTAAACATGCCTGGACTATCTACAGGGGTAAAAACAAAAAAATCCTGGATGAAGAAGACATCAAGGAAGGTATCATAAACGTGGATAGGGCCACCCTCGGCAGACTGGACATGACGGATCTAAGGATAATCTGGAACTGCACCTTCGGTAACCCGAATAAAACGTTGTTGGCTCATCAATCAGACATACATCCGAAAACGCTGGACAATAGAATTATAGAAGATCTTTCCGGATTGATAACACAGGTGAGAGACGGGCAAGAGGTGTATGTCTCTTCGATCTATACGAAATTACCTGGTGGAAAAGGTATCCTAGAACAGATACTAAAGGATCTGGAAAGATACGATGAAGTTGTTTCCCGATAAATCTCGTTTCAAAGTGTAATCAGCGATGATCACTCGTTGAGCGGTATCTCTCTACTGTACGGGTACGACGAGCTTTATGTCGCCCCTGATGCCCCAGCGTCCCGGACCCATGAGTATGGATCTGCGTCTGGGTAACGGAGAATTCAAGTCGCTGACAACTCCGGCCAACTTGAACATTTCCTCTCTGCTATCCAGTGCTTCTTAGCCCGAAGGATCAACATAAACGATATTCTCTATACAACCGGTAGTCACATATCTGTTAACGGTAAAGATCTTTTTATCCGAAGGTATACAGATACCGTCATATTTTATTGTACGGTCGCTTACAGTTCACCTTAAAACTGCATCTTTGTCATCGTAGATATATTGCTCTCGTTAGGAGCTTCGAAACCAAATAATTCGCGGTTCCCCGAAAGTATTATACTGTTACCGTGAATTCACTGCTCCATGAAGGTCGGATTCGTGGTCAACCCTATAGCCGGCATGGGTGGTAAGGTAGGCTTAAAAGGTACCGATGGAGTTTACGAAAAGGCTGTGGAGAGAGGGGCGGAGCCTGTCGCTACCGCCAGGGCCAAGCGATGTCTCGTTGAGATCGAGGGGGGACATAGATGGTTTACCGCCGGCGGTGTCTTGGGTGAAAAACTTCTTAATGAATATTTTCCGTCAGATGAGATACAAGTGGTCGGCAGAGATATCTCTGATATCTCCGATTCTAAGGTAGATGATACTCAAAAGGCGGTTAACACCTTCGTAGATAAGGAAGTGGATATTATCCTGTTTTGCGGTGGAGACGGTACTGCACGAGACATCTTCGAGATAGTCGATAAAGATATACCTATACTCGGAATACCCGCCGGAGTAAAGATGCACAGCGGCGTTTTCGGTGTTAACCCTGAAGCGTCCGCTAAGCTATTCAATATGTATGCTAGGGAAAGTGCGGACCTTGGTGCGGTGGAGATCATGGACCTGGACGAGGACCTTTACAGGCAGGGGGAATGGGAACTGAAACTTCACGGTGAGGCTGTTAGCGTGTACGAGCCCCACTACATACAGTTGGGAAAGCAGAGCTTTCGCTCAGTGAGTGAGGACGATGTTAAACACGATATAGCCAGTTACATTATAGAGGAGATGGAACAATACCCCGAGCATCTGTTCGTACTCGGCCCCGGTTCTACAACCGCCGAGATACAGAAGATATTGGGATTGCAACATACCATACTCGGCGTCGATCTGTTAAAGGCTAAAAAAGTAGTTGAATTGGACGTTTCCGAAACCGATATAATCCATGCTTTCGAAGACTCTAAAGGTGTCAAGATAGTAGTCTCTGTCATCGGCAATCAAGGTTTCTTTTTAGGTAGGGGAAACCAGCAGATAAGTCCGGAAGTTGTTAGGAGGGCCGGGTTGAAGAATATCTACATAATCGCTACGCCGTCCAAGTTACAGAAAACACCTAAACTCAGGGCTGATACCGGTGATGCCGCCCTTGATGGTAAAATCAAAGAGAAAGGTTACATGCGGGTGGTTCAAGGTTTTAGAGAATACAGGATAGTTCCTGTGAACGAATGATCTTCAGAAAGTTTTTTATCATGTTAAATCCTTCACTGAACTATGGATGAGAAAACGGTAGTCATAATATTAGGGTTGATTTTGATTATAGCGGGTATCGTACTCATGGCATATACTGAATCCGCAGGAACTCCTGGATCTGATCCGAGTTTCGGAATCGCAGATGTCAGTGAAGATATCAGACCGTATTTCTGGTACGGGATAGCTTTCTTAGCCCTTGGTGTCATACTTATGGTCCTGGCAGTTGTCAAGTACTGACTTCAGCGCAGCTCCTGCTTAACTAATTTGACGTTCTTTAGAAACCCTACCTTTGGAACTCTATTTGCCTTTGAGCTAACGACGGATAGAGTTCCTTTATTCCCTTCCATCTTTACCTCGCCAACTTCGTGTCCCCTAAAACCGTTCTTGTTCATCTTTTTCACCACTTCCCACATGGACATATCCTCCTTGATTTCGAACGAGAAGGTTACCATGCCGAAGATATCGCTGTGTTCGCTGTAATCAACTCGTCTTTTCAACCGACCTTTACCCTTTACCTCCATGCCCTCTACCTCTCGTTCGATGTACTCTTCGATCCTGTCCAGGAATTCAATCTCGTTTTTACTTACGAAGGTTATGGCTCTGCCCCCCTTGTCCAACCTACCGGTCCTACCGATCCTGTGGACGTAGTCCTTCTCATACTTGGGGATATCATAATTCACCACGTGGGTTATGTTTTCTACATCGATACCTCTGGCGGAAACGTCTGTAGATATCAGAATATCTATGTCGCCGTTTTTGAACCGGTTTATGGTCTTGGTTCTGCTGGACTGGTTCATGTCGCCGTGCATGGGAAAGGCTTTGTAACCTAAATTTTTCAGTCTGTCGGCCAACCATTGAACTCCTCTTTTGGTGTTAAGGAATATCAGGTACTTACCGGGTTCGTTATCTAACAGTGCTGACAGGTTGGAAAGTTTGTTCCTCCTACCTACCTTTACAAAATGCTGGGATACGCCTTTGGCGGATATCTCATCTTTGGATAGTTTAAGTACGACGGGTTCGTCCATGTAATTCTTCGCTAGCCTCACGATCTCATAGGGCATAGTTGCTGAGAACAGCATAATCTGCTTTTTTTCAGGTGTGCGTCTCATTATCCATTTTATATCCGGTAAGAACCCCATGTCCATCATCCTGTCGCCTTCGTCCAAGATGAAAAATTTTATAGCGCCCAGATCCAGATGGCCTCTTCTCATCAAGTCCATTATCCTCCCGGGTGTGCCTACCACCATGGATACTTTGGGCAGTTGTTCTATCTGTCTGCCTATACTAGCACCACCGTACACCGCGAGCGTTCTTATACCGTATTTCTTGCCTATGTCCCTGGCCTCTTGTTCTACCTGTTGTGCTAGTTCTCGAGTCGGTGTAAGTACTAAGGCTTGAACCTCTTTTTTATCGCTTATCCTATCGAATACGGGTATCAAAAAGGCATGTGTCTTGCCCGAGCCAGTACGTGCCTGGACTACCAGGTCTTTACCATCCATCGCAGGAGGTATGGCACTTTCTTGAACATCGGTTGGGTTTTCAAAACCTTTTTCTTTCAACGCAGTAAGTGTTTTTTCATTTATCTTCAATTCTTCAAAACTTTTCATATAATCACGCATGTTTAGTTTAATCGTCAAATCGTTAGAATCTTTCTTTTTTGACTCCAAGATTGATTTTGTTATAAACCTTTCCCTTGTTATTTTATGTCTTTTCTGTCAAAAGGATTATATATTCTTGGGAGTTTCGGGAGGTCGAATCGAACATCTTCACGGGCCGGTGGTCCATCACAATCGTAGATCCTAACTCCCACCGTCCCACTCATCCGTAATCACTCGCTCCTGGGCCGGTGGTCTAGTTCGGTTATGACGTCGCCCTTACAACTGTTTTTGCAGTAAGTCAGGCGAAGATCGGCGGTTCAAATCCGCTTCGGCCCATTCCGTCAATCTTAAATATGACACCACTTGATATCTTGGTCTCTTAAAGGGCCCGTAGCTTAGTATGGTGGAGCGTCTGGCTCATAACCAGATGGTCGCCGGTTCAAATCCGGTCGGGCCCACTTCCGCAACATTTTTTATAGGAGTTATGTATCAAAGATCAGTTTACTTTCGGTAGAGTAATAATGGGCGTGTGGCCTAGTCTGGATATGGCGACAGCCTCCTAAGCTGTAGGCCGGGGGTTCGAATCCCCCCACGCCCGTAGAAAATTTTATATTTTCGAGGGCTACGAAAAGTTCGTTAGAGCTTTTGGTAAAGATCGTAGAAAATTTTATATTTTCGAGGGCTACGAAAAGTTCGTTAGAACTTTTGGTAACGCCGGTTTACAAATCTCTGATTTTAAACGGGCTGTTGGAAAGCGCCAGCTTTCCGACCAAGCTCGTCATATTTTTTTGTAATTGACGAGCGAAGAGAACACAGTTTATATTGTAAGGCGTAGAAAGATGACGGGCGATATAGTCGATTTCTCAATAACTAACACAAAACATTAAAATAATCAGACACTATCCTGTATTAGTTCAACCGTGGTTTCAATGGAAAAAGAAAAACTCGCTATAATACCGGATAAGGAAAGGGAAAGATGCGTTACCGGCATCGATGGACTGGATACCATTCTAAACGGCGGTATTCCAAGGAGTAATTCTGTTCTTATCACCGGCAGCTGTGGAACTGGTAAGACAACTATGAGCCTGGAATTCCTTGTTCACGGCGCACTTGCATCGGAGAATTGCCTTTTCATATCCGTTACCGAGTCTTCCAGCAAGATGTTGAACAATATCGTCCCCTACGATTTTTTCGATGAGACACTTATCGAAGAAGGCAGGCTAAACTTCGTTGATATGCCGGAGGTATATGAAGAATTGAACCTTGTCCAGAAGAGTGAGTTTTCTTTTGACAATATCAACGCAATAATCAAATCTATCGAGAAAAAGGTCGTGGAGAAGAAGGTTAAGCGGCTGGTTATCGATTCCGTTACATCGGTCTGTTTCCAGTTGAAGACAGAAGAGAAAATACGCGACTTCATACTGAACCTCATGAAGATGTTATCCTCCCACGGCTGTACATCGTTATTAATCTCGGAGATATCTCCTGAAGAGCCGAGATACTCCCTTTACGGTGTCGAAGAGGCCATCGCAGACGGTATCGTACTCATGGGCAATCTGGAACGGCACGGAGATCTCCTCAGGACGATACAGGTAGTCAAGATGAGGGGGACTGAACATTCCAGGGCCAAATACGTTCTTGACTTGACCCCAGTAGGTGTTTTACTGGTACCCCTACTCAAAGGCGGTGCCGTGGAGGGGCGTGATTAGATGGTATCGAAAGATGAACTTAAAGACAAGTTGGAAATGCTAGAACACGGAGCGGCACTTGCATTGAAGGTGGAGGTGGAAGTTTACTTTGACGTGATCACCACACTGACCGATAGTTTCATTCGGGGCAAGGACATGAACGTCATCTACACCACGACCACCATACCGGCGGCGTCGATCATAGGCGTGCTGGATGCCATGGAGATCGATAGAGATAAGGTAAATTTCGTTGATGCGGTGTCGTACATGACCATGGGAGGTTCCGGCAAGATCAAAGGGGTAACATATGTTGAGAGTCCCACCATGCTGGAGAACATAATGTTGAAGATAGAGTATCTGCTGAAGAAACACCCTGCGGAGTCTCACATCGTGGTTTTGGACTCCATCAACTCTCTGGCGATACACAACGACATCAAGATACTTGCGGAGTTCCTGCATATATTGGTGTCCAATCTCAGATCGCACAATTGTTACACCCTGATATTGTCCGTGGCGGAGCAGCAGGCTGAAGAGATAGACAGCATACTTGCAATGGTATGCGACGAATTTATGGCGGTAACGGTCTGATTTTGTAATAACATTTAATTAAATGTCATTAAACTATGATAATGTTACGAAAGGATTAAATACTGACGCCGATGCTGATATATTTGTGTAGTGATAAACTACAGGAGACAAAAAATATGAAAAGAAGACAAATATGGAAAAAGCAAGAGGCGGTGTCACCCGTTATCGCGACCATCCTCATGGTGGCGATCACCGTCGTGCTGGCGGCAACATTGTACATGATGCTGCCCGGTGCTGACGAAGGTGACACTACGGCAGCCATGTCCGGAAGGGTCAGGCGAGTGACCGACGGATGGCTGGTAGAGATAGACGGCGGTAACGTGCGGTATAACGACGGCGAAGGTTTCATACTGTACAATGTGGATACAGGTGTCTCAGAGTCGATGGATGAAGCCGACCCCACCGACCCCGTTGACGGGGAGTACATTTTCAACGACAACGACGAAAATGAGCGAGTTAACAGCGGTGACTCTATTCTCATTTATGATGCGGATAAAACCTACGAAGACGAATACCAGTTCCGTATCGAAGGCACCAACCTCCGGTTGACTCTAAATTAAACAGGAACGCGTAAAACCGTCTCTTTAAAACCCCTTTTCTTTTCTTTTTCACTCAAAAATATACGAAACATTTTTAACACACCCTTTTCATATAAGTAACTGCATGTAGGTATAAACCTGCAGGAGACTGAACATATGAAAAGGAATATATTCAGGAGAGAAAAAGCGGTCTCTCCTGTGATAGCTACCATCTTGATGGTAGCGATAACCGTGGTGCTGGCAGCAACATTGTATATGATGCTGCCCGGTGCCGAAGATGCTGATAGGTTGGTAGCCATGTCCGGCGAATCAAGGCGTGTTACTAACCCATGGCAAGGCTGGTTGATCGAGATACACGCCGGTAGTGTACCATACCTGGACGGAGAAGCATTGATACTGTACCATCTGGACAACGGTACGATTATCCCTGATCGTGAGGAAGGCACACCTCCGGATGGTGACTACGACCCCGTAGAAGATGGAACATTCTACTATGACTTTGGGGATAACAACGACAACGATCGTGTCGACAAAGGTGATACGATCAGGATATACGATCCCGAAGGAACTCTGGTGGACAGGTACCAGCTGCGTATAAAAGGGACCAACCTTAGAGTGACCCTGACTACGAATTGATCAGCACAAAACCCCCTTCCATTCTTTTTTTATCACATTTTTCATTTGAGATAAAAATAAGCGGAATCGGTTCAGATTGCG
>CAZAMQ010000056.1:7936-14791 GCA_964486225.1 uncultured Thermoplasmata archaeon
GTTGAACGGAGTGAGATAAAAATAAGCGGAATCGGTTCAGATTGCGCGGCATTTTTTCCATGTTGAACGGAGTGAGATAAAAATAAGCGGAATCGGTTCAGATTGCGCGGCATTTTATTTATAAACTCTCAGAAAAGCTTAATACTACCTAATTCCTTACTTCGAAAGTGATATTTATGGCAAAGAAGACAGGTACTGCAAAAGCAGGGCAACAACATAAGAAGCAGGCCAAGAGCAAGAAAGACAAAGCAAAGGCGATGCAAAAGTCCGCCAAGTACGAGCAAAAGGCAGCCAAAGAAGAGATAAAGATAGGTAAGTACGAACAAAAGATAAAGGATTATCAAAAGAAGATAAAGGAAGCACAAAAGAGAAGATCCGATTACCTGAAGAAAGCTAGAGACGTATAAAATCAAAATATAATCGTAAACACCCTTCCCTTTGTTATATATTATTAGTCCATGGTAGAACATCCACTGTAAAACATTCAAAAAATATATGTACTTCCCCCATTATGACATTGTAGTGATAAAGATGGCGAAAAGAAAAACGAAATCTGGTAAGATGGGAGAAAAGCATAAGAAACAGGCCAAGAGAAAGAAAGACAAAGCAAAGGCTATGAAAAAGGCCGCTAAGTACGAGAAAAAGGCCGCCAAGGAAGAGATGAAGATAGGTAAGTACGAGCAGAAGATAAAGGATTATAGACAGAAGGTCAAGGAAGCTCAGAAGCGAAGAAAACAGCACCTGCAGAAGGCCAGAGACTACGGCCCGTGATTACATCCTTCACCTTTATATCTGCAAAAGGTATTTAGACCTTTAAACCATCTTCACCTCCGATCAATATGAAAGATGTGCTGCCGGAAGATACCATCGTATGCATAGTAGGTCTCGGCTATGTCGGTCTACCCCTGGCGAGACTGCTCTCAAAGAATTTTGATGTGATAGGCTACGATGTGGACTCTAAAAAGATAACTACGATGAGTAGGGAACCCTTCGAAGTCACAAACGACCCTCAGGCACTTAAAAAAGGAGACTATATCCTAGTATGCGTACCGACTCCGGTGACGAGATCGAAGACCCCGGACCTCTCATACATAGAATCCGCCTCAGCTATAGTGGGTAAACACATGAAGAAGGGAGCAACCGTCGTTTACGAGACCACCGTGTATCCCGGTGTGACGGAAGAGATAGCGGTTCCGATATTGGAAGACATCTCCGGTAAAAAATGCGGAGAAGACTTCTACGTGGGCTACTCGCCTGAAAGGGTGAACCCCGGGGACGACGAACACGACGTCGACGGCATAACAAAGGTGGTGGCGGGTATGAACCCCGAGGTCACCGAAAACCTGGCACTACTCTACGGCACCATAACAAAAGTGTACAAAGCCGAGAATATAAAGACCGCAGAAGCGGCTAAGGTGATAGAGAACGTCCAGCGTGACCTCAACATAGCACTGATGAACGAACTTTCCATGATATTCAACCGGATGGGAATAGACTCAAAAGCGGTCATAGACGCCGCAGCAACAAAGTGGAATTTCCACAGGTATCAACCCGGCCTGGTAGGTGGGCACTGCATACCGGTAGACCCCTACTACCTGGTTTACAAGGCAAAGGAGCTGGACCATCATCCCCAGGTAATACTCGCCGGGAGGTCCATCAACGATCACATGCCTAAACATGTCGCCGAGATGGCCATAAAGGGGATAAACTCCGTCGGTAAGGTGATCAAAGGCTCCAGTTTACTGATCATGGGTTTGACCTACAAGGAAAACGTACCGGATACCAGGGAATCCCCCGTATCCGACATGGTAGAGGTTTTCGAAGAGTACGGCCTGAATATCTACGGCCACGATCCGCTGTTAACCCGTGAAGAGATAGAAGGGTTCGGAGTGGAAGCTGTCGATGACCTCCATGAAGTAAAAGTCGACTGCGTCGTGATAACCGTCGCACACGAGCAGTACAGAGAGTTAAAGATCGATAAACTGTTAGCACTTATGAACGATCCGCCGGTTCTCGTAGATGTACGGAGGGTCTTCGACAAAAGAGAACTCGCCGGCGTAACCTACATCACATTGTAAGATAACTAATTTATCTTGGGTACCGGAGTATCCTTCAATATCCTTTCTACTATCATAGCCGACTTAACACCTTTGATGGCCGGTCCGGGCTTGAGTACCAGTCTGTGTGCTAGTGCCTCTTTAGCGATCAACTTTATATCGTCGGGTATAACGTAATCCCTGCCCCTCATGGCGGCGTTCGCCATGCTGAGCTTCATCAGTGCAAGACTGCCTCGGGGGCTGGAACCCACTTCAACGTTGGTATCCTCTCGGGTAGATCTTACAAGTGAAACGATATAATTCATCACATCGTCGTCTATGTGTACTTCCTCCACCGCCCTCTGCATGGCCAGAAGAACTTGAGGCTCGATCATCCTGTCGGTATCCACCTCGTCCTTTTTACGATCCTTACGGCGCTTCAGTATCTCCACCTCGTGTTTCGTTCGGGGATAACCTACGGCAAGCCGCATCATGAACCTGTCAACCTGGGCCTCCGGCAGAGGATATGTACCCTCGTATTCGATGGGATTCTGAGTTGCAAATACCAGGAACGGAGGTTTAAGTATGTGGGTCTCTCCTTCGATGGTGGTCTGCTTCTCCTGCATAGCTTCCAAAAGAGCGGCTTGAGTCTTGGGCGGCGCTCGGTTTATCTCGTCCGCCAGTAATATATTGGTAAAGATCGGGCCTTTTCTCATCTTGAACTCGCCGCTGTTCCTGTCGTAAATGAAGGACCCTGTTATATCCGCCGGCAGCAGGTCGGGGGTGAACTGAATACGCTTAAAATCGCAGCCCAGGGCGTCGGCATAGCAATTTGACATCATGGTCTTAGCCAGTCCGGGATAGTCCTCGAAGAGTATATGGCCTTTGGCAAGTACGCAAACCAGTGTTTTGTGGAGTACCGGTCTTTTACCTACTATGTTCTTGCCTACTTCGTTCATCAACTTTCCGCATATGACGGATACGTTTTTAATTTCCATGTTAACACCGGTTCGTATTATGAACGGCTGATGACGTCACCGTCTATATAGACATTTTCCTAGCTATCTTATCGCCTCCTTACTTGAAAAATTCCTTGATATCAGTACTAGGAACGCAGACTTACCTCGTCACGTTATCCCATATCTCTTTTTCTTTTGTCCCATATACGATATGCTATGCCGGATACCACACCTAAAGATATTATCAAAAGGATCACGGGAAGGATGTAATTAAAAAGCACGTAACCTGGTGTGGGGGATGGAGGATTACAACTCATAGAACCGGTGATACCGGAACGGTAAACTTCGCCGTCATGGCCCCATATATATACCGAATACCCACATGTGTTTGCACCCGCACCATAGAATACGAAATGAATTCCATACGTTGGGTATAGGGCAAAGTCGTCATCTGAACTTGAATCGGTAACGAACCTTAGTGCTGCATCCGTGCCGATTATCTTACTACCGTACTTGTCTGCGTACTCTTGCGCATAGGGCGTTGCTATCTCGATAGCTTCCTCTTTTGAGATACTGACTTCAGCCGTTGCTATGTAGTAGACCCTTTTATCATATAGAGACGTGATCACCCCTGATTCAGTCATGGTGAGTGAGATACTCCTGCCGGTCCGTATGTCGTTTACGAAGACCCTCCATGAAAATTTGACGAATTCATATCCGTCTTTTTCATGTTCCGTATCGATAAATAGCCTCCAACTTCCACTTTCGACAGGACTTTCCCCTGTGGACTTTGCTATGGCGAGTGAATCATGTATCTCGCTGTTATCCACGGAAAAATGCTGTTCATACCCGTCGAATGAAGATCCCAACCGTTCTGCGTAATCGGAAACCGTAGGCTCTTCAATATTCACATCTGTCAATATCTTATCTGGCTCGAGAGTGGTACCGTAGGTGTGGTATAGATCATAGCTGTACACCTTTCCATCAACCATCTTGATTCGAGCAGTGTACCTGCTGAATGTTATCGTCATGGAAGTGTAAGCATAGTTTCCGCGATAATTTTCTTCCGCGGTCTTTGTATCAAAATCAAAGCGTATGATCACATAATTCTCCATATCTATACCGGCCACATCCTCCAAAAAGTTGACCGCCAGTTCCATGAGTTCAGGTCCCGATGCGGCTTCCGTATTAGATGATACCATGAATCCGCCGACAAGCATGAGTGTTATAGCGAGTGTGAGTACTTTACTCACTTTATTTATCGATGAAGATCCATGACTTCTCATCTTCCACTTCTCCTTTTTACTAGACTCCTTGATAATAATACGGAGTAACTAGCATATAAATTTTACGTGTTTATATACTAATGAGCAGCCTACAGCGGCCGCAGTCACCTCTCTACGCCTTCGCAAGATATTGAGCTCGTTATCCTTGAGTTCGCATTTTAGGTATGGTAACCCGATCTCCTGGATGTCCCGGGCGATGGGGCAGTATCTGCCCTTTTGATCCGGTCGCCGTATATCGTACAGCAAAGCGTCAATCCGACGATGATACGCCTGACCCCTCCGGAACCAATTTCAATATTTTTTCTGAGATCATCTTCATTACTTGAATATCGATATTTGGAAAAACAGGAAGAGGAAAAAGATTGAAACACTCCGATTACTGGCGATTGAGGATAGGAGATCATCGTGCAATCTACGAAATAGACCATAATAACGAACAGATCATCGTATTATTTATAGGTCATAGAAAAGACGTTTACGATGATTTTTCTCGATTGATCTGATGCTCTCTATGTTGATATTCTCTGAAAAACATTGCTAGGAATCCGACTATGAAATCAACGGTAATCAGTTTTTACACCAGGCTTTTCATGATCTCATCTTTGTAGAGCAGAAAATAATACATAGGCACTTTCAAGACTCGTCCGTTCATATCGAATGTGTCTCTTGTTATCATCATGCCCAGTTCCAATCCTTCTGAATCCAGGAAAGAGATAAGGTTTTTCTCGTCCCCGGTGGTGATATTAGAACTGTACTTCATCTCCAAAGGAACTAAGGTATCGTCAAACCTCAATATGCAGTCGATCTCTTTCCCCTTATGTCTGTGAAAAAAATCCGCTCCGAGTTCGTTGATCAGCTGATTCTCCATCAACATCCCCAGTCTTTCGACGGATGGGTTCATGGAACTAACTAAGGACGGATGAGCGAAGTATACTTTTTTTAGCTTTTTGGCCGAAGTTATGAAACTGCCTGAATAATTGTATATAAGACGAAGCAGGAACGATCTTTCCAGGTATGAAACGTAATTAGATATGGTCTGCCTGGTCCTGGAAAGATCCGAAGCTAAAGAATCATATCTCAACAACATACCGGGCCTTTCGGCGATAACACGCAGCAGTTCTTCCAACACCTTTGGATTTTCTACACTGTAAAACGATGGTATATCCTTGTAGATGACCTGGTCTATGATGCTAGACCTGATGTATCTGAAGGAGAGCTCCTCATCCATATCTATGGTCTCCGGCAGCCCCTGATATCTTACCGATCTATGTAGTAGTGCCATGAACTTTTCCTCTTGGATGCGTACTTTTTTGTATGTTCTCTCATTGTCGGTATAAACCGGTATATCCACTCCCTTGAGGTCGATATATTCTTTGAATGAAAGGGGATCGAGTCTCAGTATGTAATTTCTTCCCGCCAAGGTCTCTTTTCCACCGGATTCCAGAGTCAAACTGGAGGAGCCAGATAACAATATCTTCAACGGTAGTTTTCTATCGTAGAGTATCTTGATCTGATCCTCCCAATCATCAAGTTTCTGTATCTCGTCCAAAAAGAGATAACTCTGTTCCATGATGTTCTCTTCCATAGTGATATCTTTGGTATACGTTTTGACCAGTTCATCCACTGAACTGATCTTTTTGTCGAAACTGAAGTAAAGGATCCGTTGAGGAGGAACACCCTTTTCCAGGAGGTGAGCTATCACCTGGTACATCAAGCTGGTTTTTCCTGTACGTCTGAGCCCGATTACGGACACGATCTGTCTTGTTGGCAGCAGGTCCAGTATCTCACGGAACAGATGTCGGTGTTTGTCTTCCAGAAGGCGTTCGGGAACCGCTCCGGAGGACCACCAGGGATTGAAATCTATGAGCTCACTTGCTTCCATGCATACGTCATCAACGATCTAAGGTATAAACCTTTCGTTAACTACGGTTAACGTGTTTACCGAATAAACGTTAAGTGAAGTTAACATGTATTTCGTCTTTGTCGAAGTGGTTTTTCTCATCCGTTTTATCATCACGCTGCCGCACACAAGTTCGCCGGCCCGTGTCCTCTCGACCAGCATCTCCCGGCCCTTTGTTTTTAGTTCGAGCACCCCCGAGACTCCAATTCCTTACAGATTGTTATTGAGGATTTTGAGAGATGAGTGGTGTTGGCTATAGAGGTGTAGCTCACCGGACCGTGTTGTACTGCTAATCGGAGGATATTGAGCTCGTTTTCCCTGAGTTCGCATTTCAGGTACGGTAACGAGATCTCCTGGATGTCCCTGGTTAAAACTGGCATAATCCATCAAAAAAGATTCCATACTACTGATTCCCTTCGTCAATATCAATTTAAGATATGATATTTTATTTATTGTTACAAGAGTATACTGTTGATGATATCACCCCATTTTTCAAAAACACAAATGTTTTTCGTTCTCTGCAATCGAGAAATAATCTCTATAGCATCTATCCAAATTACTTGTAAGCTTTCTTTCTATGTTCTACGGTGAGTATACTGATGGTGTTATCGAATATATCACCGTAACTCGGCGATCTGACCCATATGTCCTAAGAAACGTCAGTTTTCATTAAA
>CAZAMQ010000057.1:0-14342 GCA_964486225.1 uncultured Thermoplasmata archaeon
TCAAAAAACTATTGAAGTGTTCTCTCGATTATTCTTGTCGTTTTTCTACAGTCTCAATTTGCTAAAATAAATTGACATATCCTTCAGATGATCTGCTACCCTTTTTTCCTCATCATACAATTTTTCCATTCCCAGTTCAAAATCCTCTTTAAATAGAGATGAAGTTTCTTTATCTATTTTCCCCCATGTTTTGGGGAATAGTGTAGATAATTCTTCAAATAAATCTCTCCCCAAAGGTGGTTTTTTGTTCAATCCCTTGGATCCATGACTTGCTCCAGACCCAAATAATAGCAATACCTTAGTCATTATATCTTTCCACAAACATTTATACGCCGTTTGTTTTAATTCTTTATATATTTATTTTCAATTAATGTTATCCCTTTTTCTAATGAAATCTTTCCTAATTTATTAACTTTTTTGATATAGTTCTCAGCCATTATATCTATATTTATATCCGCATTGTTTTTAGGGTTTGATACACTACCGCCATAAAACACATCTGAAGGCCCTGACTTCGCTCTTTCCAAAGTTCTATTCTCCCCAGATTTATTTCTTATAGTAGAAAGATATACCTTTTTATTTTTAACCATTATCGGTTTCCCTAAAATCGAATTGTTTATTTCTGGAAAACCCTGTGGATCACCCAAATACTCAACATTAAATTTTTTCATATCTTCGAAAGATAAAAAATACCTCGTAATTATCAAATCATTTTTTTGTCCGGGGTGCAGATCTATAGTTTCTTCATTTTTCCCCCTCCATCTAGCCATATATTCTTCTCCAGCATATTTGATATTGCAGGCACAGTCTCTAGCTGTTGCTTTACCTATATTCTTTAATGTTGTTGAAACATGTATTACTGGATAGAACTCCCTATAATCAGTGAATTCATCAGTAGAGGAATGAATTATAAAAACTAAATCATATTGTAATCCCTTTATTATCTGTACATCCGGTTGATTTAAAATTTGATTATAAAAGTATATCAAAAACGGAGGTCCTATGATTAATACACCTATCGCAATGTTTGTATTCCAAAATATTGCGGATGAGAATACAACGATTACCCAAAAGGAAACAATCGTCCAGTACGAATGAATTTTACTCAATTTGATGTGTTTTCACCTTCTTTTTAATTATTTGATATTCATTCTAATAGAGGTCATCTATATTTAAAATTTTTTATTTTCAGACAAGATAAAGTCTCATATATTCCTCGCCCTCACTTATTCAATCAGATGGTCCAAGCAGAAGAGAACCGCTCTGCATTCACTGTAAAACTCAGTAATAAAATTCTGATTTTTTGGGGTATTTCAATGTAATCCCGGATAAATATAGGAAAAGGATCAACGAAAATTGGGATTGATCTCTACCCAAGAGTTTACTGAAGAATTATTGAATAATATCTGTAAAAATCACAAATTATCTCGGATAGTTAGAGTTCCAACGATCAGTAAAGATATTGTCAAAAATAATATTATTGAAGTATCAACTAGATTTCGAGTGAGGAAGGTAAGTCCATCAAGGTATATACCATAAGATAATGCACCAACAATTACGAGACTGGCTAAAAGCATTAAAGAACCTAAGAAAATTTCACCATAACTTCTTTCATCATCTTTCATCTTTTTTCACCTCCTTCTGATTTTTAGTCTAGATCACCCGTTCTAATACTCAGGAGGTGATTGACCTTCCTAGTGATATCAAATTGGCCTTCAAGTGTATCGAAAAATATCTTATCTCCCACTTTAAAGAAGCACACACCTTCGAGATAATCTATCCATCCTTCAACATCAGGGATATACCCCATAAGATATCCGAACAACACCGCTATGATTACATCGTGGGTTATCATCACATCCAAACCGTCAGACCAGTTTGATATAATATAATCCATGAGCAGTGATGAACCCTCTTCAGGTGTTCTGAAGCCAGGCATCTCCATTTCTTTTAGATGTCTCGGAACTATACTATCGGGTTGTGTTTCTAGATAAGTCTGTCCGGCCTTTTCATCGTCATAGATAAATGCACCAGGATCGCCAAGTAGATTTGAATATACTATATCCCCTGAATATTCATAACTTTCTCGAAACGCTTCCGAAGTCATAGTACACCTTTTCAGAGGACTCGAATGTATCGACTTCAGCTTAGCCCTGAACACATTTTTCAATTCATACCCTAATCGTCGGCTTTCTTCAACACCATCGTCCGTAAGAGGTACATCTCTGAACTTGTTATCGGAGGGAGGGATGACCTTCTCTCCGTGTCTTATCAACAATGTCGGAGAACCATCCGATTTTGCATCTTCTGAGATATAAGCAAGGGCCCCCATCTTATCGCCCCCGTTTCTCAAAAACTAGAGCAGAGATTATCCCGTCTCCGTGTATTACCTCTTTCAATTCCAATCCAGCAGTCTTCCCTAAAGCTCTGAACTCATCTTCCGTTCTTTCTTTTCCACCGACCGTCACTAGAAGATCAAAACTTAACGAAACTCCAAAATCTTCTTCAGGATCTTCTGGCTTCACCATCTCCAAAAGTATCAATTTCCCACCATCTGGTAAAGACCTTTCGACATTTTTCAATATCTTCACCGCTCTTTCACCACTCCAGTCGTGTATTATCCTGCTAGCTACTACTGAATCACACTCCGGCAGTTCGTCCAGGAAGAAATCACCTTCGACGAGTCTTAATCTCTCTTGATCCTCTAACTCTTCCGTTGCTTGTTCTATCACGTTAGGAAGTTCGAACAAGACACCTTCTTCTATACCTCGAAATTCATCTAATATCTTCCTCAATAAATCGCCTAATCCGCCGCCTATATCCATCACAGACGTTGCATCCTCAAGAGGTAGTTTATCGATCAAATCCAAGTAATCATCTGAATACTCAGATATGGCCAAACTGTAGATCCTACTAGCCTCTTCGTTATCACGAAGATGGTCGAAAAAACTCTTATCCATCATCTTTTCGAATTGCGGCTCTTGAGTCTTCAACGCATCCCATAATCTGGACATCACTCGATAATGACCTCCACCCCACATCAACGCAGCGTGGTGGAGGCTGTCTCTGTGATCTTTCAACAGGTAACGACCCATCTGCCCTAATCGATACTTAGAATCTCGTTTTTCGATCAAACCCCATACACGACAAAGATCTATCAACATATCAACGGATCCCCTGGGTAAAGACATGGTATCGTAAAGTTCATGTCGTTCTTCCCCCAAGTCTATCTTCTCTAAAATACCGGATCGGACAACGCAGTATAATATCTGGGTATTCCAATAACCCACCAATATGTCCATGAGTTCTTTTCGTCTGTCAAAACTTATCACATGCTGTAGGATCTTGCCATTCTCGTTCACTACAACCAATTTCCTGTCCTTCGTCTCTGCAAATGCCTGTCCGTTGTAAAAGGGCTCCACATTTCGGAAACGTCTATCATAGATCGGTTTCCCATCCTCATCGACGTGGAGCGCACCTTCTTCGTCCCTTGCGGTCGCAAAACCCTTGTGATACTTCCCCAAAGTTCTATAGCGTTGAGTATGTATTTCGTTTCCGTCTTTGTCTATGTGCTTAGCCCCATCCTCATCATAAACCACTGCAACACCATATCTGTAATCTCCCACATACTGGTATCTTTCATCATAAACGGGTTTTCCTTCGGTATCTATGTGATAATAATCTCCAGAAATATCTCTAACGGGACACCTACCTTCTTGAAAATTACCGACCCAGCGATATCTTTCGTAATACAATTCAAAGCCATCTTCTTTGATATGATACCATCCGGTTTCGTCCTCTACCGCTGCAAATCCTTCGTAAAAACCGAATGTTCGTTTGAACCGTTTTTCGTACACTGGCACACCTTTCATATCTATATGATATGCCCCTGAATCATCCTTTACCGCAGCGATCCCAGGTTCATGGAAACTCTGCACATCTTCGAATCGCTTTTCATACATTGGTTTACCATCTTTGATATGATGGGTTCCATCCGATGAGATACTCGTGCCTTTGTATGCCATCATTGTCCACCTCCAGGCGGTCTTCTCATGTTACATTTTTTGCAGATATAATGTTTACCGGCCATCTCGGAGAATTTTCGATATCTATCCGAGTTCCAGAGTTCAAATAAGGATCCTTCGTTAACGTTTCCAAAATCACCGAAATTTTTCCTCATCTCATCCGGTGCACAGCAAACATTGAAAGTACCGTCCCAGGCGATCCAAGCCTCATCATTTGCAAAGGGACAAACGTATTCGTTGGGTAAAACAGGAGCATCTTCTTCAAGAGGTACCTTCTCAACATTATCCAAGTGTATCTTACCTTTTGCTCGTTTCCTAAGCAAGTCTACCGTTTCGTTCCATCTCTCCCTACTCGTTCGATCCCGGGTCAGAGATTCCTTCTCCATCTCAGGCCAAGTTATCCATAGATGATGACCTTTGAATCTGTTCACACCCATATCTATAGCCATATCAAGCAATTGAACAAGATCGTGAAGGTTGCTTTCCATGTATGTTACTTGAAAGGTGATCGTCGGTTCGTCACCATAATTTTCCCTCTTCAACTCTAAAAAACGTTCGATGCCTTCAACCATACGATTATGGTCGATACCTCTCATTACGTTTTCGTTGATACTTTCGCATGACCCATTGATCGATATCTTGATGTCGCTCGATCTCGGCAGCAATCTGCGGGCCCATCCGTCAACACCGCCAGGAAAGGTTCCATTCGTTGTCAGATTGATCTTAAAACCATGCTCGTCGGAGAGGGTTAGAAAACGTTCAAAGTGAGGGTACAACAAAGGCTCCCCCATTGTGCTGGGTATGACTTCTTTCAAGCCTTTGTCCGCCACATCGGTTATCACTTTAGTTATGATATCTGGGTCCATGAGTCTTTTTTCTTTTCTTGTCTTAGTGCGAAATATACTGTGTTCTTCACACATGATACATCTCAGATTGCACGTATCCGGGTTGGTGTCGAAGGTTATCCTCCACGGTGCTTCATTCATTCGCTGCCACCTCCCGATAGACACTCATAACAAATTTTGCATCCTCTTGGATCGATCTGACCTTCTCATCACTGACATCTAATCCATTCAAAACTTCAGGATCTTCGACGATCCGGTTCATCAATTTCTTCAAGGCTTCAACATCACCAACCTCGAAGGTGAATCCGTCTTTACCATCCTCAACTAACTCGGCCATACCACCTATATCTGAGGTTATAACAGGTATACCTGCAAGGAAAGCTTCCTGTATAACAAGGGGTGAGTTTTCGTACCAGATAGACGGCACAACAAGGACATCGATCTTACTCAACACATGGTCGATCTCCCAATTGTCAAAACGACCTTCTAAAACGACGTTATCACCCATGTATTTTTTCAAGAATTTCAGCTCTTTACCTACCGATCCATAGATGCGTAGTTCACCTTTCTCTAAACTAGAAAAGGCCTTTAGGAGCAGCTCGATCCCCTTTACCGGTATGACCCTGCCCATGAATCCGAATGATATCTTAGAATCTTTATTGTAACTCTTTTTTTTCCTTTTGATGATCTCTTTATTGAATCCATACTTCGAATAGATTATCTTGTCCGATGGTACTCCGTTCTCTACGAAGAATTTTTTCAAAAACAATGAAGGAGTTAGAAACACATCTATGTTATCTATCACCTTATCCATATGCACCATATACTGGCTCACATCGTTCTTAACCCACTTTTCACCGAAGGTGTCTCGTACACATCTGAAACAGTTATCCAGGGACGGATCTGAACATATCTCCCCATATGTGTTTATCAATTGCCCTCTATAGCATTTCAACCAAAAGTCGTGTAACGTATACACCATAGGATATCCTCTTTCCTTCGCCACGTTAACCGAGTTCGTTGAAAGATGAGAAAGATGTCCGAAATGAACTACGTCCGGATCTACATCATCAAGATATTCGAGAAATATTTTGTCCATCTGCTCATCCAGATACTTATCGGTAAGCGAATAATCTCTCTGAGGTTTATTCACTCTTCTGACCTTCAATCCACGATATTCTTCATCGTAGTATGAATAGGGGCTGTCGTAGGGATTTTCTATCCTTGAAAAAACGTAAACATCGTTTTCTTTGTTCAATTCCTGACACAGGTTGTATGTATAAACTTCGGAACCGGCCATGTAATATGGCGGGAAACCGTGGATGACCTGTAATATCTTCATAAGTTGAATGCCCCCCTAAACCGATCTATGGTCATAGATATCCCTTCCGTAGGTTTTATCTTTGCTCGGAAACCCAATTTAGAGCGGGCTTTTCTCGGTTCTCCCACGAATTGGTCCACATCGTATTCTCGGCCTTTGGTTATCTTAACCTGAGGTGTATCTGAAAGTTCATCGAAGATGTATGAAACCGCATCTTGCAGCGTGGTTCCTTTTCCCGGCAATATATGAAAATCTTCGAAGGTCGGAGCACCGTTTTCCAGATATTCCATTGAACTAACGATGCCTTCTACGGTATCGTCTATATGTGTAAAATCTATCAGTTGTTTACCTCCATGTATCTCGATGGTTTCACCCTTTAGTCCCCTCAATACGAATCGTGGGATGACCCTATCGAGTATGTCGTATTCGTTTCCATACACATTAGAGAATCTGAGAACCACAGACTGATTATCTGTCTGTTCAGCCCATCTTCTGACCATATCTTCTCCTTCAAGTTTGGTTTCGCCATATATATTGATAGGTACCTTTGATGCGTCCTCACCAACTGGGAAATTGGCTTGTTCTCCGTATACTTCTCTACTACTTCCAAATATCAGCCATGATTTTTGTTGCGTTTGAGAAAGTAAGTCAAGAAGATTTCTTGTCCCATCTACGTTTATATCAACACATCTATCAGGGTCTCTCTCACCCCATACAACCCTTGAAACGGCAGCCAGATGGACAACACCGTCGAAACGCTGTTTACTGAAGAGGTCGTGTAGTAATTTTCTATCTCTTACATCACCTCTTATCAATTTGATATCGGAGATGACATCTTTAACATTATCAACATCCTGTCTGTGATCCAGACAGTAAATGTCATAACCATCTCCCACAAGAGTTCGGATCAAGTTAGATCCTATAAAACCGGCTCCACCGGTGACGAGTAGATTTTTTCTTTTCATACCTTCACCTCACAGTTCCCCACTACCCATTTTGTTTTTATCCTTAAAGAGATCCCAAACATTGGCCTACACCGTGATTTCCCTACTCGCTTACCGGGCTTTTCATAAGGCATATTTGTTTGTGCCCATGAAGTACCGTTATGAGGACAGTAATCAGAGATATTAATCATTTCCCTTTCAGATCCCTTTTCTAGCATCGTCACGTTCTTCGTCATAATGTATCATCTAAATTTTTTATATATGATATCTCGGTGTAATAGTTACAAAAAAACAGTGACTGTTGACAAAATACATATACTGTTATTCATATCTGCTATGGATGAGCAGGGTACACATAGCACTCGTCGGTGAAGATAAAAACAACGTGATCAAAGGTATCGGACTTATAGGGGGCAGTGAGCTGTATCCTATAACATCAAAGAAATTTGCCGATGATGGTTTCAAAGAATTGAACGAAAAAATTCCATACTGCGATGTACATAGCGACTTGGACGGAACACCGCTGATAATAGACCCGTTTTCCGAAGATGCCTACGAAAAACTGGTCGGCTTGATATTGGATATTTCACAAAGAATAGACACGGAAGAGGATGAGTTGTACATCAATATCACCGGAGGAACGAACCTCATGTCCGCCGCAGCCATGAGCGGTGCACTACTTGCCCGTGCGACGGCATACTATGTGCTCATGGATAATACCTACATTAAATTGCCCTGGCATTCCTATGACATAAGTAAACTGAATGAAAAGGACAGAGATGTGATAAGATACCTGTTCAAGAACGACGGTGCTTCGGACAAAACGGTGTGTAATGCACTTAAAGACAAGATGAAAGATAAGCCGAAAAAGAAGTATACACTACGATCCGTTAGGTACAGTTTGAAGAAATTGAAGAGAGAGGGTTATATCGAGCAGGTAGTCGATGGGAGAGAGAACAGGAACGAATTAACGATATGGGGCAAGATCGCACAGAGGCTGATATGATGGCGGATATGGATATGGATAATGGGAAAAACATAGTAAATGATCCAGATGAATGGGATAATTTCCAGGATAAATTAAAGGATTTAAAGGAAAAAGATGTAAATGATATTGATCAGGAAGATATCGATTTCATATTGAAAAGCGTTGGGGGATTAAAAGAACATTTTCTTAATGAAATCCATAAAGAGGATGGAAATAAAGACGAAGTCGAATTATTTAAAGAAGATTTGGAATACTATTATAACAGGTTTTTTAAGGGATTTAAAGAAGAAGAAAAATTATTTGAGTATTTAGAGGATAAATCCCAGGATTATTTCTATAGTAAGAAGATGTATCAGTTATGTCTTTTACGGGGTAAGCTTTACAGTGACAAAAGAAACGAAGACAAAGAATCTTCTTCAAACTTAGATCTTTCTAAAGATCTGTTAGGACATCTCAGATTGACACTATTCATAGATTTTTTTGAGACTTTTCCAAGATTCTTTGAAACAATATTTCTTAGACATATGCTTGAATCGGATAATTATAAAAAAGAGATAAGGGGAAGACCAAACATAACTCGAGAGTGGTATAATTTACTGGCAATAGTAGTAAGCCCTCTTATCAAACATGATACTTTACAAAAAGATCTTTTCAATCTACGAAACGACATTGCTCATTCAACGTTTCTCGTTGATGGTAAAGAATTATACATATATTTTATCAAAAAAAATTATAATGAAAAAGGAGACGTAGAGCTCAAAACAAAAGATATGGAGAATGAAATTGAAACTATAAAACGATTTCAAAATTGTGTAATAGTGATATCCACAGAATTCGATATCCGATTACTAGAGAAATTTAAAAACGTAAAAGATAATGAAAAATTACTTAAAAGATGGAAACACTTTTTTGATATCTACTTGAAATACTGGTTACAACTATCTAGTGATTCCGAAACAAAAAATCAATCCATTGACTAAAACCTTTCTAAACACCCTTAAATCTACCTAAAACACGCTTAAAATCACTCTTAGACGGCGAATACATTGTAAATTGGGACCCGTGCTCCAATCTCTAACTCCCACACCCATTCCACCCACCGCACATCATAATTATCAACTACGGTTGGTCTCGAGCGTCCGAGACCGAGAGAACGAAGGATGAAATCCTGGTGTTCATAATGCCCCACCAGCATCAAAAATATCAACCGCACACTCTTATCCCAAACCATTATCAACAACGGTTGTTTTGTCCCATTATTTTATCAACAACGGTTGACGGTTCATATATCAACTACGGTTGTTTTGCCCCTTGATATCCACCGCCGTTCATAATGAAAACAACCGCAGATTATAATGACATTTTCTCATATTCACAGTCCTACTCCCGCTTTTTATTTTCCAAAAAAACAGAGCGAAATAATTACAGAATAACAATCAAAATTCCTACGTGTGAGCAAAACTAAAAGTTTTGTGATTCGCTGAGACTATCGTCCCGCTTTCCTCACATCAAAGATGTGATGACTAGAAGGGATTCCTACGCAAGAACAAAACCAAAAGTTTTGTGAAAAGAAGGAATTCCTAAGAATTTCTACGTAAGAAAAACGGGCTTTAAGATTAACATGGAAAAAAATTCGTCAGCGGAAACTCAGTATTTTGCAAGCTCTTTCATTAACTCTTTGTTCTTTTTGAGACTTTTCTTGATCAATTTTTTGGTCTCAGGATCGATATCCCTCTTGTTTTTATCATCTTTTTCCGACATATCCATAATAATCACGTATCTTCTCATTTATTAATCTTTCCTCACATTTCTTTTAAGCCAGCGTCTGATATCCATCAAATCCATTTTATCCATCGCAACCCTTAATCCAAATCTAACTCCTTCTTTGACATCAACCTCTAAGTAATATTCGTTCTTTCTCAAAAAAATATCTGCACACTCTATACCAGTTCTTTTGTTACCATCAATAAAGGGGTGTCCTGATATTATCCAATATACTAATTTTGCAGCACCTTTAAAAAGATCATCCTTGGCTTCGACATCGATATCGTTCTTTAGAAAATCAGAAATAAAATCTATATCCCCTTCTGATAATATACCTCCTACACCTCCGCTTTCTTGTATTACTTCTTCGTGTATTTCGACTATCTCATCGAAAGACAAATATCTTATTTCTTTCTTAATAATTAACCACCTTGACAAATGGAATATTACCCGTAGAAACTCTTTAGTTTTAAAAATTTCCCAAGCTAAGTTTGATATATTTTTTTAAAACATACTGGGAGGATCGAATTCGAAAAAGTGCTGGAGTAGTAGGTTCAGCCTGTTAGCTGAAAACAAAGGATGTTCTTTTTACCTTTTCTCATGCTCTGACCAGATGAGAACTACATATATGAGTGAAGAGACCAATAGGATCATGCCCCCAACCCGCAGCGCGATATCAAGGCTGAAAAGCTCGCCGATCAAACCGAAGATCAAGAAACTGCCTAAACCTCCGCTTACGTTTATGATAAGCGCATCAACACTGCCCAGGGTAGCTCTTATACTGGAAGGGATGTTTTCATGCAGATAAACTCCTCTGATCGGTCTATAAAGAGAAAATATCGTTATGATGAGTACATATACAACTATCACGAGATAACCAGGATCAAGAACCGAGAAGAATATGACCAAAACACCCAATAGAGCCGTCAGTATCAATAACATCAAGGGATAACTCCCTACTTTTTCGGTGAAGTTTTCTGATTTGAGATTTATCAAGAGCTTCAAAAGGGAGGTGATAGCTACGATGATACCCAACCAGTACAAGTCAAACCCGATATCAGTAGTCAGATAGGGCTGCCAAGCATTCTGGAGGACTGTGAAGGAAAAGAAGAATATGATAATGCTAACGAATAAAATGAAGACTACCTTGCTTTTCTTTATAACTCTAGAACCTTTAAGGATCGTGTTCTTTATGTAAAGTAGAAAGCTGGTTTTTTCTACCTCTTGGTCGCCCACTCTGACCTCTTTCGCTTTGAAGTATAATACGATCAAAGTTATAAGGAAAAGAGCACCGTGTGCGAGGAAGAATATCCTCATAACCAACACCACCAAAGGTGAAAGCACTTCTCCCCCTCTAGAGAGGAAAAGGACAAGAGTTCCGAGAAGAGAGGCTGGAAGCGCGACCAGACCGCCGATGCTTCCCTGCCTAGCCATCACCCGATGGATCCAATCGTCTAAACCTTTGCTCTTCAGAGTATCGATCATCCATGCGACCATCGAGCCAGTAAGGAATGTGGATCCGAAGGCGAAACCGGAGAAGAGGAAAAGAAGATAGAAAAACGAGTCTGAAAAGGGGACGAGCAAAAAAGAAATACCACAGACACCGAAGCCGATCAAAGCCGAAGTTTTTCTTCCATATCTGTCAGCCACTATACCGGTGGGGATCTCGAACACACCATGGATCACGCCATATACTAGATATATCACTCCGATCTGGGCAAAAGAGATACCTATAGCAACAAGGTAGATCGTTTCTATCATCACGGTGAGAGTGAAACCAAATCCAGAGGCTAAAGTGGTGAAATAGAATACTCCTACGACGTTCCATTCTTCTAAGAACCGCCCGAGCAGGCCAGTCTCTTTATCATCCATTGTAAAACATATTGAATATTAGTATAAAACCCTTTCCAAATCACTAGAACCACTCTTAAAACCCCAAATTTTTCTCCGCATTATCAACTACGTCAGTTACACACACCATCCAGACCTCCAAATTCCACCATCTACCTCCCCCCTCAAACCATTATCAACTTCGTCAGTTTTCCCCCATTATTTTATCAACAACGTCAGGCGGGTCTTGAGGCTCACCTGCCGAAAGAATGGAGGAACTTGTTCCTGCTATTCATATATCAACAGCGTATGGTAACAAACGCCGTTCATAATCGAAAACAAACGCAGATCCTAACGATATTTTTTCACATCCCCATCTCTCCCCCTTTACCCCCATAAAAACAGGGCGAAATAATTCGCAGATAACACAAGTGAAGGTATATCATGGAAAAATATATTTTAAAGCGGAGTATAGGTATATAGAAACTATCAAAAGGAAATGAAAGAAATGAAATTAATCATAAAAAGGATTGTGAGGTGAAAATTTCATACCCCTAAATTTGCCCCCACATATAAGTGAATTCATACCACAAAGATTTGATGCTACATGCTTGATAGCAACAACTTATAATATGTGTCTGGATATCTCATATAAGAAAGGTAATGCTAACTTAAGGATCGATCGGAACAGATTGATCGCTATGGCTTATCCTAGGGGTAAAAAAGGTAAAGAAAAAGAAATCATGCTGAACACTTTTCCTGCATATACCAATAGATTTGCAAGGAATCTGAATGAGGAACTTGAAGGGAAAAATTACGAACTTTTCCAGGATTGGGAAACTACCAAATTTGATGTGATAGACCCCAAAAAGAATCATGAGCATAGATCCGTTCCAACCATAGATCTGAACAAGGGAAAATTTTTCAAATATGTTTATGGGATCCATTCGGAAAAAAGCACAAAAAATACCGGTGTCGGACATGCGGTTAACATTTTGGCGGTTGAAGAAGAAAAAGTGCTCATCTTTGACCCATTATATAACGTAATGAAGAGAAAAACGGTCGATTTTCAAAGAGTAGAAGATTTAAAATATCATGACTTTAGTGGTATATATGAGATACCTAGAAATCTCATAGAAGACTGGTGGAATACAGCAGAAGATAGAAGATGGGTTTGGGCTCTGGAGTCTAAAAATGCAGATCAACAAACCCTAGACCTATACGACAAAGAAGAGGCGAAAACGTATGCCCTTAGGAAAAGCGAAAGAGGTATTTGAATACACAGACGAGGCAATATTTGCCATCGAAAACGAGATCCAAAGAGAAGTAGCACCAGCTTTAAATCTGGAAAAACACGAAGAGCATGAAAACGAATTAATTTTGAAATTTTCCTATACATATGACAACATCGTTAAAAAGATCGATCAATTAGAATTGAAATACATAACATTGAGAGATATACTCGATGTATATGTAGATATCATCGAAGTAGACGGCGTAAAAAAATTACGCATTCAATACCCTGAAAGAGATCTGGTCATAACTAATTTCCTCAAAAAGAGGAACGCACATATCAGAACCATGGAAGAGATCCTTGCGGAAGAAGGTGCACCCAAATTCATCAAGGTTCCTGAGATAAGAGAAAATTTAAATCCGATCAGAGAAGTTTTTAATCTATTGGAGTTGGAAGGGAGTTTCAAAAAGAAGGATTGGGACACCTGGAATCTAAAAAGAGAACGGGCAAAATTATATCTAAATCTTTTAAACGATTACGAATACATCCAATTTGAAGGAGATAACATCTGTAAAGGGGAGAAGTGGAAAATTATTGATGACCGCGAGTTTGACGATGTAGAGGATGTTGAGGTTGAACGAATACTATCTAAATTTTTCAAAGAAACATACAATATCCTATCTACAAAACGTTATAACTTAACTTTGATTAAACCCTATTTGAACATCGGTAATGCATGTTATTACACTAGCGTAATCGATGACGAGATATATAAACAGGATTCCAAAAGTATTAAAGATATCCATGATAGCTTATTCACCGAAACTAAAACCCTCTCAAAGATAAAAACATATCTTATGGAGTTAGCAACATATGGTATAGTTGAGAGAAAAGGCTCGTATTTTTTACCATCTAAAGATATATTCGCAGGTTTTCGTTCAAACCAAAAGAGACTATCTTTTTTTACCCCGTAGATATCTCTAAAGAATGTTCATCAATGATGTCATCTGTTGAAAATGATATCAAACACACGTTTAAAATCTCGGATTCCTCCCGACAACGACCTTAAAATTGTTCTCCCCATTATCAACAGCGTCATCTACTCGACGTCCTTCATACGTTTCGGAATTCAGCTCGAATTCCAAAGGTCGAAGGAATTCCTTCCTGCAGGATCTCGAAGCTTACCAGCTTTGAAAGAGACGGAACTCGTTCCGATGTAATACATACCAAACGCCGTTGATAATGCGGAAAAAATCTAACTCAAAGCTTTATCGATGATATTTTTAAATCGGTTTTTTATTGCTTTTTCACTTGCTCTGTAGTTATGTGTTATCCTGTGATTATTTCGCTTTTTAGTGATGGTTTAAGGTGGATTGCTTCTCACATTCTCT
>CAZAMQ010000058.1:0-14243 GCA_964486225.1 uncultured Thermoplasmata archaeon
CACCTTCTTTTTCCGCCCTTGTCTCGATATCTTTCCATCTCATATACGTTCAACATACTTAACAAATATGTTAAGTTATTAAAACCTTACGGCTCCTATCCCTGTTCACCATCCTAAAGGGTATATAGGTAATTTTAAATCTCCGTACCGACATGAGAATTTTAACATCTCACTCTAAAGGAGCGGTAAAAATGAACATACAAAAAACGATGGCATTGAGCGTTGCATTTATGATAATCCTTGGAAGCATGGATGGAGAACGATTTATTCGAGGGACAGGCACCGGCGGATCTCATGTACAGCGAAGGCAGCGGGACTGAAGGAGATCTGTACATCATCTACGATGTGGATGATCTACAGAACATGAGTGCTGATCTAACGGCGCATTACGCGCTGGGCAGTGATATCGATGCCAGCGAGACCAGCGGTTGGAACGATGGTGATAGATTCGTCCCTCTTGGAACCTTTGAAGATCGGTTCAGTGGAAGCTTTGATGGTCGTAATCATACCATCAATGATCTGTACGTTAACAGGCCTGGTGAATCCAATGTAGGTTTGTTCGGTAGGGTTGATATAGGGGGTACCATCAGTAATGTTGGATTGATAAGTTTGGAGAGGTCAAAAAGGTAAGTCTCCGCAAAGATTATAAAACACATAAGTCCATTAACATTATATAATGATCTCGAAAGATGATCCCCTTAAAAATCTATACATCGATAAAAGGGAAGTTGATAGGCTAAGACTATTTTTGTGTCTCAGAAATTATCTCAGGATCGATAAACAAACAGGGGGACCTATTTTTCTTGAAGAATATGAAGAACTAGACGATAAACAAAAAATTATCGTATATCTACTTTTCAGAAGGGCTAGTTCGGCCCTTGGGCACATTAAACGTGAAGAAATAGGTATAGGTATAAGAGACCTAGCATCCATAATGGGCATGGACTATGATTATACGCGAAAGCTTCTAGCAAAGGCGGAAAGCATAATAAATGATGGAAAAAGGGGTAGATACTTTGTTCCATCCGATCGACTCGAAACCGCATTGAAAGAATTAGGTCATAGAGAGGATAGATTTTATTCAACAGACAAAGATACCAAAATAATAAAATAATATGATCCTTTCGAAAATACGCCCACAGCGATTCTAAGCGATCGTAAAATATAGGTGTTACACTTGTCCAAAGTGATCGCCACTAGTAGCTCTACAAAGATGAGTTTGACGGTTGAATCAGATGTGATCATTTCCATTTTCTAACGTTTGCGAATCTAGATCACGGCTGTCCATCGTGGCGTATCCACAGCCTTCACAATAAGCAGAAAAATCATCGGATACCTCAAAAAGTTTCCGATGGCAATGTGGGCATTTTTCCTTCCCCTCACGCTCGAAGGGCGTTCTTGGTTCTTCATCCGCCGTGCCCTTATGTTTTCTAATGTAAATAGCAGCGAACAACAGTACTCCAACAATGACAAGCAGCACCATTATATAGGGTATATCGTAGTCGCTCCGGCAGGCCTTGATACTATCTGACATCGGACCCTCTCCTCCACTGCTAACAGCACTTATCCGGTAAGTCCCGCCATCCACCGGCTCCGTATCACTATAAGAATTTGTCTGGGAATGGCCTATCAAGTCACCGTTTCGATAGACGTTATAACGATAGATGGAAAAGTCATTATCGTCGGGAGGATCCCACGTTAGATTGACCATGCCGTTACTCTCAACGACCTCAAGGCCCACGACCTTAGCCGGTTTAGAGTCCGGGTCGGTAGTGAGATCGAACCTTGCACCCCATCCGTCATCTGTTGTAAAGTTCAGCATGGTATCTTCAACGGTAAGTGTAAATGTATCCTCTCCTTCATATCCGTGCTCTACGAGATTACCAAGGTTCAATTCGTAATAGCCGTTACTGTCTGTTTCTATCCAGATGGTTTCTTCTGTCCTTTGATTCGTTAGGTAAACATCGTTATCTGATAATTTATCGTCATTGATATCAATCACGTTTCCGAAAATCAGAAAGGGTATGGGCGGAAACAATAACTCGTCTCCATCGCCTAGGTCAGTATCGGCTATCCTGCATTGATGTATCAAGGCATCGTCCAAATCCTGATTGATGTCCATTATCCTCCTTATCGGTGGGTAAAAAAAGTGTTCACCTGTGAATATCTCGAAACAAAAAGTATGTGCACCGGTTTTATCATAGACCCAGTCTGTTGAGCCTCCGGGTGCGCTGTAACCTATCTCCTCTTCAGCTCTACCGTAGGAATAAGGCACATCGTGATTTCCGAATCGTGATGTATGGGAAGTTATCTGCTCCGCCGTCGCTCTATACCAATCTTCATGAAAAGTGGGAATATTTGCATGGGACCACGGGATAAGCAGCGTACCCCAATAAGAGTGCAGATTTTGATAGGACTGGATATCGTTATCAAGTATGAAGTCTCTCAACGTAAATGTCTCGTTTTCTGAGAACGGTTCCACGCCACGATAATCAGCTCGCCCGGGCTTATCAGTACCGCGGGACCAGAGATGATCCCAGTTTCGATTAAGGTCCACACCTATCTCGTCTTCGTGGATGGAACCGTTGCGATTCTTACGCCACCATCTTCCCTGTAAACCGTCTTTGTAAACGCCATCACCGTCGTAGACGTAACCGTCCGGATTGACAACGGGATATACAAAGATCCGCCTGTTGTTAACCAACCAATATATCGTTTCGTTTGTATCGTATTCGTTGAGCAGTCTCCACATTAAATACGCTGCAACCTGTATCGATGACCATTCCCGGGCATGCATACCTCCGTCGATCAGTATAGCCGGTTTGGAGTCCACCCGAGTATCATTTGATGCAGTTAACTCGATGACCCACAAGTCCCGGCCTTCCCAGGACTTCCCTATATTGTGCCTTGTAACCAGATCAGGGTATTCCGACTCGAGGGTTTCGTACCATCGATAGAGTTCCTCGACGGAAGGATAATGCTCGGTAAAGGGGTACTTTGAGTTATCATAGTCCGTAACATTTTCTCCATCCACTGGTATCGACCCGAAGGTGCTAATCAACAGAAGGGCGACAAACAAGCAGCAGAAGATCTTTTTGATGTCCATATATACTCTTATCCAACCGAAGATACAAAAAATATTCGGTACTCCCTAGCCTTCTTTCGATGGATTATCATAAAGATACGAAAGGTTTTTATAGGATATGGTTGTCCATGTTGGTATCCTAAAAGAGGCACAACATGTCAATGAGCCTTCGTAAAGACGAAAATGTCTTGTTGATAGCATGTTACGGTGATTATACGGGAAGTTCTCTTGATACGATGAAAAAAATGATCAAAGAACGACAACCAGATAGGATCGTCATCTCCAAGATAATAAAGAGAGAATATTCATCATCCGTCGTCAGGGCCACGGTAGGTATGAAGGAAAGAGAGGGATTTACGGAATGCCTTCGTAACCACAATAAAGAGATCACCGACGACTTTGCTCAAGAGATCATTAAATATGCTGATTCCCTGGAAATACCCACAGAAGTGTATCTTAGAACGGGAGATGATATCTCTCATGAAATAATCTCAGAATCCGATAGAGTAGATGCCGGGAAGATAGTGATACGGAAAACAAGCAAAGGTCCGTTCATGAAGATAATCGAAGGGTGCACCGAGGATGACGTGTACAGAAATATACCAAAAGAGAAGATAATCTCATTGAGGTAAGAGATACAAAAATATTTTATCGATGCTTGAAGGTTCTCAGTCTCCATGCCGGCTGTACACCTTGGAAAACTTAAACTGTATTGGTGCGACAATTGTAATGTACCTATACTAGGAAAGGCAGAATGTGGGATATGCTATAAAATTCCACGCCATGTAAAGGTAACACCGCCGGGGGACGCACGACCGGCATTCGACTTTGACATCAATTTGATCAGAAAAACCATCGACCGTCAGTGGGGACAGGGGTATTCCAAACACATCATCCCTGAAGATAAGATAGTCCTCCTTAACAGCTGCCCCGCATTGGAACATATGGACGAAGTAATAGTTGACGGTGAGGTCATCGGTACCCTTCGTTACGACATAAAGAAAAGATTCGGGGGAGAAGAGCCCTATAAATTCCTGATAAGACCGTGGAAAGAACTACAGACCCCTGAAAAGGGATATGTCCTCATGGACAAAGGGGCGGTAAAACCGATAATGAATGGTGCCAGCGCCCTGGCGGTTGGCATATTGGATGGAGACACAGACATAAAGAAAGGTGACGAAGTTCTTGTACTTGACCCGGATGGAAACGTTATATGTACGGGTTCTGCACATCGAGACGGAAAAGAATTGATAAGATCTCGATCGGGGAAGGGAGTCAAGAGCAGGTGGAGGGTGTCCTATTACATCCCCCGAGATGGGGGGCAAAACAGAAAAAAACTGTTGAAGGCCAACGAAAAAGCCATTGCCGAAATGGTTGAAAAAGCAGTGGACTTTATCCGCCGTAAGGTTGATGAGTACCATCTACCTCCTATGGTATCATACAGCGGGGGAAAGGACTCTCTGGCCACTTTATTACTAGTCCTGGAAGCCAGTATAGAACCGGATATGATGTTCATAGATACAGGAATAGAACTCCCCGAAACGGTTGAGAATGTGGAACAGACCGCTGAAAAATACGGATTGACCTTAAAGACCATATGCACGGAGGACGGTTACTGGAACAATGTAGAACATTTCGGCCCATCTGCACGGGATTACCGCTGGTGCTGTAAAACTTGCAAACTCGGACCTGCGGCAGAGTTGATTCAAATGGAATACCCCGATGGCGTCTTGGCCTTCATAGGGCAGAGACGTTACGAGTCCGAGAACCGCATGCTTCACGGGGACACATGGAATAATCCCTGGGTTCCCGGACAAACAGGCACATCGCCTATACAGGACTGGACGGCACTCCACGTGTGGCTCTTTCTTTTCTCTAGAGATGCCGAACACAATCCATGGTACGAAAAGGGTTTCGAGCGGATAGGCTGCTGGGTATGCCCCGCATCAGACCTATCTGAACTGGAATTGTTAAAGAAGAACTACAACGGTTATGAGAGATTTGAAGCCGTTCTAGACGAATATTCAAATAAATTGGGTCTGCCACCAACGTGGAAGGAATACGGTTTGTGGAGATGGATACGTCCCCCCGATGAGTTTATGGAACTTCTTGACCTCAAAGAGAACAGTTTCAGACGGGGGCCGACCAAACTTCCTTCCACGGAAGAGATGTTGGAGGACCCTGCAACATTGGACCTTTTGGAATGTGTTTTTGATTACCATCCCGGAAAAAACATATCAAAAAAACATGTTTCTGATATGTATCTCCGTGCCCATCATTGTACGGGATGCGGCGTTTGCGTGGCAAGATGTCCGCAAGAGGCGATATATCCGGATGACGGCTTGCGGATAGACGCGGAAAGATGTGTACACTGCGAAGAATGTATGGACAGGTGTCCCGTTGTAGAGTTCAGAGATAGGGTCTTGTTTTAAAGTGCCTTCAGAACCACATCAGTACCAGCGTCGGTTTTGAAGCCCGTGGGTGAAAAATGTGTTCTTGTTGCCTTATAACCGGCGGATCTTATGACGGTGATGACCTCCTTCAACGGTGGCGGTGATATCTTAAGATGTTTTCCCAGAATAGAAGTATCATAAAAAAAGGGAGGCATATCAACCTCCTTTTGCCAGAGTTCTATGTGATCTTCTGCCAGCGTTCCTACGGGTTTCATGTTATCCACTACGTCTTTAGACGTCATCCGTCCGGTCCACAAAGGTCCGGTCTCTCCACCGATAACCCAATCGATCTCCCTGAACCGATAATTGTCGATTTTACCCAGGGCACGGTCGGCTTTACCCGCCCCGGACTCAACCTTGATATAGGTACGGAAATGATGTCCGTCATAGTAGGACATAAGAGGGATAGCACCTCTATCGTACCTTGCGGCCTCCCGTACTATATGCCCTATGAGTATGCGGAGACCGTTCTCGTGCCTACACCAGTTGTTATTCGGCCATGCCGAGTAGATCCGTTTGCACTTTTTGGGATATGTACCACACAGTACAGAAGTATCGGTAGCGCTCACGGCAAGTATACCGTTCTGACGGATATAACGTAATGCTGTAGGTAGATAGGGTACGGGGGTTCCAAAGGGGTCTATATCAACGTAATCATATCTGTATCTATTGACCAGTATGTGTGACTCCACAGATTCGTTGTAAACTTCGACACCAAAACCTTCCGCGTTTTTACGGATCAACTCCACCGCTTCCGTCGAAACGTCCGTCAGCACTACCTCTGCGGCACAAAGTTCGTTAGCTATCCTTATCCCTCTTACACCAGTAGCCGCCATGCCGTCAAGCATTTTCATCCCTTTGGTACCGACGGCTTTTAAAAATGATACACAAGTGTCCCTATTCATCTCCATGGCAGGGTTGTAAAAAACCGGTGTGTCCGTGCATTTTGGTCCGGGTCCCTTTTCGTGTTCGGGAACCAAAATTTCTGTTTCTCCTTCATTCACCTTTACAAGCTTCAAGTATTACCGCCCTTGATATCCTCTACTATCAGTTCCACCAATTTATGGGGAAGTATCCCTTTATTGATATCTGTCAATTCGAATATACGTACATCGTCCCTTCTGCGTACGTCCTGCAGCAATGGGTTTCTTGACTTTTTATGGAAAGTTAGTATCAAGGGTTTATTGGCATCAAGACCCGCTTTCACCGCTTTGTTGAACCTCTCACTCTCCACCTGCATCTTACTAGCCTCGTCAACTAGTATGACGTCTTCCTTCCTAATGGCGTCTTCAATCGCCTTAACGCCCACCTCGTTCAGTGTATCGATGTCCACCTGATATCCGTTGATAGTTAACGACGAATCGAGATGCAGATGGGCAAGAACCGCCTTTTCTTTCGTCCGCCAGTTCATGACTTGAAACCCTACCTGTCTGTTATCCTCCATGATAGGCTCTGTCAACATACCTCCCACAGTGATATTTTCTTCCTTAAGCATACCGATCATCTTGATCAGTGATTCGGTCTTACCTAAACTCAACACACCACTTATACCGATTTTTACGCTTTTTACCATCTTATTCTACCTCCTAAAGGGCATACTAGTAAAAATAATTAATCTATGCATTCAATCGATGTATTCTATGTACATCAGGGGGTAGTCTAGTTTCTCCATATACTTCAAACGTCCCGCCGCCGTGACCCCTTTGTATTCAACATCCACTGCGGCTTCGAGCATATCTCCCGAAAGGGTGGTATAATCAAAAAAGGCACTTTTTGCCCTGCCCTCGAGCCCCCTTGGTATGATGTGGATCTTCGCCTTCTTAACGAAGGCTTGTCTCTCCGTGGTCTTTTCCATAGCCTTTCTCAATATATCTATGTTTTTTTTGCTGACGGGTGTTCCGATGAATTGGTGGAAGAGCGCTCCGAGTTTGATCCCTAATTCGAAGGCCGCCCTTTCACGATCCGTACAGTTGAAATAACTATCTGCCTCTTCGTCCATGTTATCTGTCATCTATCATCACCATTATAGGTCCGATAAGAATGTAACCAAAAGATGCGGTTGCAGCCATAGCTAGGAGTAATGAACCCATAGGATAACTAATTTTCGCAAAAACCAGTCCCGTAAAAGAGATGCAAAGAAAGCATGCACCCGCGTATAAGAATATTCCGCGTCGTATTTTAGGAAAAGGTATCTTGGAGAAAAGTAAAAAACTCAGAACGAACAGTACACTCAGTACGGGTATGGGTTGATGTCCCAAGATGCCATTTATACCATATAGAGATGTTAAAAGTACAGCTAACAGGGCAACAGCAGGAGATGGAACGCCCACAAAATGATCATGCATCATGCCTTCCTTCAAATGTCTTCCCAATCGTAATATACCGAATATGACGATCAAGGTGGGTACTAAGGTAGCTGCGGCGTTCAAGGGCGATTCCCATGCACGACCTAGACCGGTATCGTAAAAATTCGAATATACCAATACCGCAGGTGCCATGCAGAAGGAGATTATGTCTGCGAAGTAATCCAGATCAGCCCCCAGACCATGCTCCATGTTCATTTTCCTTGCCAAGGCACCGTCGATACCGTCCAGTGCTATACAAAAGATAAGAAGGGTAGAAGATATCCAAAACCTTCCATCGATGATATATGTAATAGCCAAGAAACCCAGGATACCGTTAGATATTGTTATATAATCCGGCATGGTAAAATATGACTTCATCTCCAGTCACCTACCATGGTCTCCCCCGCCCTGACCATATCTCCTTCTTTTACTAGCAGTTCCGCCCTCGGCGGCAGTTCTAATTCAACCCGAGAGCCAAAGCGTATGATGCCCATACGTTGTCCCTTTTTAAGACGGTCACCTTTCTCTACATATGGTACAATCCTGCGGGCAAATATTCCCGCCACTTGGGCCATTACGATCTTCCCGTTTTCGGAATCTATGATGTATATCTGTCGTTCGTTGTATATACTCCTGCGGTGGTAGGCAGGTCGGTGGGTACCGTGAATGTGTTCGGTTTCCACGACACGGCCGGCCACCGGACTTCGGTTCACATGAACATTCATGATGTTCATGAATATGGAGAGAGAGTTATCCTTTACCGCTAATACCCTACCGTCGGCAGGGGAAACGATACCATCCGAGATATGCCTATGAGGATCTCGAAAGAAATAGAGTACGAAAAGCGGTAAAATAAGGAATAGCACTGATATATATATAAGAGGACCATAGATTAAGGAAAGAAGCAGCAGTACTAGTGTAGGTACAAAGGAAAGGACCATCGGGGTTAAAGCTCCCTTAGCTATCATCAAGAAGAAAAAGAAAAGAAGAAGGTTATGGTTTTTTTGGTTGTCTTTTCTAACTCACCATCTGTAGATCACCATCTGCGCTTTCATCCATTATTTGGGAAACCGCATCTTGGGAGTCGTAGTGTACGTTGGTTATCACCAGCAGTATCTTTATGGTATTCTTCATGTCATGCTCGATATTGCATCCCCAGATGATCTTTGCTCCAGGCGAGATCCTTTTGTTTACCATATCGGCTACACGCTCGGCCTCGCTGACCGTCATATCCTCGCCGCCGGTGACCTTGATAAGGGCACCGCGAGCGTCATGAAGGTCTATGTCGCCAAGGAGTGGTGAGCCCAGAGCCTGTTCAACCGCCTGTTCCACACGTTGGTTCGGATCGTCCGACTCACCTATACCTATCATAGCCAGACCGCCGGTGTCCATTATTGTTCTAACGTCGTTGTAATCGAGATTAACAAGACCGGGTTTGGTTATTATCTCCGTTATACCTTTTATTGATTCCATCAGGATGGCGTCTGCGACCTTGAAGGCTGCATCAAGTGGTAGGTTAGGTACCAATTCAAGTAGTTTATCGTTGGGTATCATCACCGTAGTATCACAATGACGTTCCATCTTCATCAGTCCGCGCGTAGCGTTCTTAAACCTCTCACGCCCTTCTCCCTTGAATGGCAGAGTAACGAATCCCATCACAAGGGCTTCTTCATCCTTTGCTAGGTCTGCGATCACTGGTGCTACACCGGTTCCGGTTCCGCCGCCCATACCTGCTGTGATAAAGACGATATCAGAACCGTTGACAAGATCTCTTAGTTCGTCACGTGCCTCTAGGGCGGATTCTTCGCCGACCTCCGGTCGTGAACCTGCGCCCAGACCTCTGGTCCTTCTCCTGCCCAGCAATAACTTTTTTTGCGCGTGGGTATGCAGTAAATGCTTTGCATCTGTATTACACGCTATAAGCTCGGCGCCAGTTATTCCTTCTTCTGTCAGACGATTGACGGTATTGCTTCCGCCACCTCCGCAGCCGAAGATCCTGATTTTTACATCCAGTGTCTCCAGAAGTTTCCGTAACTCTTCGTCTTCTGGCGCTTCTCCTTCCTGAAATCGGGGTGTTTTGATCCCCTTTTCTGTATCTTCCTTGTGCCTATTTAGAGCATCTTTGACTATAGATTCCATGAGATATCCCATCCATTCTGGTAAACTAAAAGGCGAAGAGGTATTTAAGCGTTATTGTTCACTGTCTGATGAAGAAAAAACCTCTGGCCACCCATTATTCATGTCAGAACTGATTTTTTTACAAAGAGTGGTGGGACTGTTTGTCGGACAAAATCGACTATCCCGTCTGACATTGCCAAAATAGGGAGGAAAAAGGTTTTATCGGGTTCGTAAATGTAGGATTATGTTAACTAAAAAGGTTGAAGATATCGATATCAACTCCGAAACATCGATAAAAAAGCTGGTAGATCATTTTGGTCATTCCGGCGGTTTCGTGGCAAAAAAAATAGGTACTGCTAGAGATGTACTACAGGGAATGTTCGATTCAGATTCAATCAACTTTTTCTCATTTCCTGCATGTATCGTATCTACCGGTACAAGAGGGGTGATCAAAGATGCCGTTCGAAAAGGTCTTTTTGACGTATTGATAACTACCTGTGGAACACTTGACCATGATCTGGCAAGGGTCTGGAAAGACTACTACCAAGGAGATTTCGACGCAAACGATATCCAGCTGCACGAGCAAGGTATCAACAGGCTGGGTAACATCTTCATCCCGAACTCATCCTACGGAGAGGTATTGGAGGCTCATCTTCAACCGCTTCTGGAAGAAATAGTTGGTGATGCGGACATGGGGCCCCGGGAACTCATCCACGAAGTGGGGCTCCGAATAAAGGACGAGAGTTCCATACTATATTGGGCCGCAAAGAACGACATACCAGTGTATGTACCGGGGATAACAGACGGCGCCTTTGGCTCTCAACTGTGGATGTACTGGCAGGGACATAAGGATTTTAAATTGGATTTAATGAAGGACCAGCAGGAACTTGCGGACATCGTATTTCCTGCCAAAGAGACAGGTGCACTCATGGTGGGAGGAGGGATATCAAAGCACCATACCATATGGTGGAATCAATATAGAAGTGGGCTTGACCATACGGTTTACATCACCACTGCTGTTGAGTACGACGGATCACTATCCGGTGCCCGTGTCCGAGAAGCGGTATCCTGGGGCAAGGTAAAGGAAGATGCGGATTACATAACCGTTGAAGGTGACGCAACGGTGCTTCTTCCACTGTTACTGGCGAGTTTTTTGTGAACTATCTGAGATTTTCCGATATCTCTTCGCCTCTCATCTCCCTTTCGCAGTAAAGACATTTTATTGTAACTGGCTTCTCCCGAGTAACCTTGAACTCGGGTTCCACAGGCTCTTTTTGATTGGTTATACAGGTAGGGTTCCTGCACCTTACTATACCTTTTACTGACTTAGGTAGTTTTACACGATGCTTGTCCTTAACCTTATAATCATCTATTATGTTGACTGTTACCTCGGGAGATATCAGCGATATCTTATCTAATTCTTCGTGTATCAATTCCCGTCCCTCTACCTTGACTATATCCTTCCTGCCTATACTGCTCTCCACGTTCATGGCGATGCTGACCACACTATCAATGTCTTGCTCCATGATGCCGAGTATCTTTACCACCTTTAGCGACTGACCTTTGCGTATATGGTCTATTACGGTGCCGTTCTTGATGGGACTTATCTTGATCTTCTTGCGTTCATCGCTCATTCTTTCACCTCCAAATGATTATCAAGCAGTAATGAAATCAAGGCCATACGTGTGGGTACGCCGTTGGCTGCCTGCTGGAAGTATTTAGCATACTTTGTATGGTCAACATCCGGAGATATCTCGTCCACTCTTGGCAGCGGATGCATTATAATCATGTCATCTTTTACATCATCCAGCATACTGCGATTGATGTTGAAACTGCTCGCCACCTTTTCGTATTCCTCCTCGTTGGGAAAACGTTCTCTCTGTATCCTGGTCATGTAGAGCACATCTAGATCATCTATCATGGATTCCAGCTCGTCGGTCTTCTGATATTCTACACCTTCCTGTTCAAGTTCCTTGGTGATCTCATTCGGCATCTGGAGTGCATCCGGAGCGATAAAGGTGAGTTCCGTACCGTACACGGATAACGCATGGGTAAGTGAATGAACTGTTCTGCCGTACTTAAGGTCTCCGGCTATACCTATGTGGTTATCGGGGATGTTTCCCATCTCTTCCCGTATGGTGAAGAGGTCAAGTAGTGTTTGGGTGGGATGCTGGCCCGCACCGTCTCCAGCGTTGATGACCGGCTTCGATGAAAATTTCGATGCCAGGCGGGCGGCACCTTCCTGGGGATGTCGAAGAACAATTATGTCGGCGTAACTCGATGCCATCCTGATGGTATCCGCCAGTGTTTCTCCTTTCTTCACCGAAGATTGTTTCGGATTGGAAAAGCCTATTATTCGTCCGCCTAGGCGTATCATGGCCGCTTCGAATGAAAGCATCGTTCTTGTGCTTGGCTCGAAGAAAAGGGTGGCCAGGATCTTACCGTCTAATTCATGGCTTATCCTTTCACCCTTTGAAACAGGTAACATCTCCTTTGCGTAGTCTAAAACCGTATCTATCTCTTCTCTCTTGAATTCCCTTATGGAAACCACATGATCCTTATCGAACATCTCTATCGTAGGGTGTAGGACATGGAAGGATATATTTTTTTGGATTGGGCATATGTTCAAGATATGCTGCGTGATGGGATGTAGTGAATGGCGTGTGAGATGTGATCGTCTGACTGCTATAAGATATGTGAGATATCGAGATCGTTTTTAAGTATAAGCCAGCATGTATATTTTGACTGAGATATTGAATAGGTGTCCGTAAGTATTATATATCACACTCGTATCTAAGATAAATATGAGAAAGAATATCTATGTGATGGCTATATTACTACTCTGCCTCGGTCTAGCCCTCAGTGGCTGTGCCGAAGAGGATGGTGATGAGAACGGAAACGGTAACGCTGCTGATGATATAGAAGAAGCATCCAGCTTGAAATTCACGGTCGAAGGAACGACGGCGGAAGGGGATCACGGTATACTTACCTGGAGCGCCAAAGACATCGGTACGGAAGCTATGAAGATGAGGGCTGAAGGTACTTCCAACGGAGAAGAATTCGGCTATATCTTAAATGGTGTGACCAAAACAATATATGCTTTGGAAGACGGAGTATGGGAAAAACACGAGTTTGGAGACGATTATTGGGATATGATGTGGGATTCCTATGAGACCATGTTCCAGTCATACCATACAGCGCTCACAGGTTGGACGGGCGGCGAATATACCTATACAGACGGAGAAGGTAATCAGGCCAGGATATATGAGATACAAGTCAATCCAAGCCTTGACGATTCGTTATTTAATCCTTGAACGTTATGGATACGAACGGGCTTAGAAATCGTTGAACAAGGTATAATATATCTTCACGGCCGCAGCGTGCCGAAGAATACCTGCCAAGCCAGTGCGGACTTTGCCACTAGGCTCAGTATTATGTATATCCTTTCACCGTACAAGTAGTCCTTCCACTTTCCTATCTTCTTGTACTGAAGGACCATGTTGATGGCGAAGAGATTGAAGAACACAAGGAGCGAGAAGTAGATACCGATAACGAAATTGGGAACATCTCCACCGGAGGCGATAATTGAACCTCCAAAATAGATGCCGATGACTATCCAGGGTGCGGCACCTGCTATGCATCCGATGATGTATGAGGTCCAATCCACCCTTTTCGTTAGTTGATTATGCTTCTCCATCATCAACCCCATGAGGTTCATCACTGCTACGAGTACAAACAGAGCCACCAACAGCCCCAGATCGTAGATACCGGTGAGCATGGCGATTATCACTATCATCACCGATGCGCTGACGGAATACTCGTACCAACGGTATGGATTCATGTGCTTTTTCAAGTAGCCCTTGTACTTATCGAATAATACGGTGGATATGAGGAAATGGGCGGTGGCGGATATGAACAAAAACAGGGCCACAAGGGGTGCCAGCTGTACCTGCATCAGATTGTCCGTAACAGGTTCCAAAGAACGCGTAATCTCGCTGAATTCTAGCCATGTTATCTGTATGGGCCAGGAGTTGTCATTGCTCACAGCTATCATCAACAATCCCTGGAATAGATGTAATACACCCATCACCAGATTAAAATTCTTTAATTTACCGTAAACGCTAGTGCTGCCTTTCATGAAATCACAATAGTTGTATTGTTCTATAAGATATATGTTTTGCTATAAGTATAGTCAAAGACATGACTTTTTGTACCAATAGAAGGTCTTTGACGTCTAACCTG
>CAZAMQ010000059.1:0-14206 GCA_964486225.1 uncultured Thermoplasmata archaeon
GAAATCCACACTAAAGAAGATAGACGTATCGAGATCACAGCTTAAAAAATTCAGCTACAATGTTCAGCGATCTTTTTTTTGAGATCCTTGCTCAATTCTTCAATAGCATCTTCTATATGTTTCATTTCTACAAAATGTCCACCATGAGAACAAACAAGACATACCTTCATCTTTTTACCTCAAAATTTTTCCCAATTATCATTTTTCGGAAAATCTTTGATTTTCCAAAAGAGTATAAGAATTTTACAAAAATTCTAACTTTGAAGGAATCAGAGATTCCTACACTATCGGGAATTTGATTCCCGAAACAAATCCGGTTGTTTTTTTGCCTATCCAGACATCAAAAATCCACTACCTTACTCCCACCTAAAACCATTATCATTTCCGGTTGATATCCCCCATTATTTTATCAAATGCGGTTGGTCTTGAGGTTCAAAACCTCAAGGGCGAGGGATGAAATCCCGCTGGCGAATCATATATCAACTGCGGTTGTTTTGATCCCAGTTACCCACCGTATTTCATAACAAAATCAACCGAGTTTGATAATCCAAATCAACCGTATTTCATAATCCAAAATTACCCATATTCATGATCCAAAACCGCCCTCTCAAGATCACACCGAAAGCCCCCTCACTACCCCATCGGCCCTATTCTCATCGCTTTTTAGCTCGATCCAAACCGACGGGTCATCGGATAATCTATTTAGCAAAGATTTTGGTATTAATAATTTTAGTGTATGGGCTGTGACCACAACTAAAGCGTGATCTCATATTTTAACTATCCAGCACCCACCTTTCGCCGGCCCCTTCCTCTCTAATAATCCTTTGTCCTTGAGTTTATTGATATTGTTTTCAACAGCGGTGGTGCTTATTCCTATCTTCTCAGCCAGAGATGTGATCGACATCGTTGGTTCTTTTGAGAGCATTAAAAGTATATTTTCCTCGTTTTCACCCAACTTTTCACCCAACTCGCTCTGTTCGGTCCTTCTGTAAAACACAGTTAATTCCCCTTACCCGTCACTTTCTATGAAGTGGCGAAAGGAGTAACTACTGTTGCTCACATCACAGAAACAATTTCTGCTCAAGGGCGGGCCGGATGATCACTCAGAATCAAGATGATCAGAGATATTTTCAACCAAACTGCCAAGGTCATCTATATTCTCATTCAAAATTTTATATATGTACTCGTCGTCGATCTTCCAATAGATGTGGACCAACCTATTCCTGAATCTTGCCATCATCTCCAATCTATCAGCAAACCCGGATTCGATTATCACTTCTTCTTCCATCACTTTGAACGTGTCTGCATAACCCTCTGGCTGACGAAATTTGTTCATAGAGATCAAATGGTTGCACAAATCTATAGCAGCCTCGATGCCAACTATCAATAAGTATTTCGCACTGTTCAACTTGTAACTATCTGAAAGAAATTCAGATTCATCCATTCTAGATAGTTTTTTCAATTCATTCACAGAGTTATATATCTCTGAAGCGAACCTTTCGACCTTTTCTTCATTGTACTCCATTATCATACCCCTATGGCCTGTTTCCTATACCTTTTTCTAAATCGTTTAAAGTCGTGATGTTTGACTAAAACCAAGGATTCATAATCCGATCTACCTGATTCATCAAAACTGAATAATAGTTCTCCATCCTTTATCACACTGTAGCAAAAGCTGTTTGGTGCAAGATTAAGAGCTCTAAGATCAACTTCATATCCTACTGATTTAGAGATCTCAACCTCCTTTCTCAACTCAAAATCCACTATATCTTTATTATCTACATTTTTAGAAATATATGCTGCTAGATCTATGTCGTTGAATTCGCCTTCCATAAAGGAGCCATGTAAGTAAGCAAAGCTAACCTTGCCCTCTTTCTGAAGATGCTCTATTATCTTTGATTTGATCTTCTCCTTCTCTTCCTGCGGTAACTCATTTATCACGATAACCATCTCGTTCAAACATCAGCAACTTATTCTTATTAATATTTACCTTGTTGATCAGATTTAACGTTTTTTCTTCTTCATAAATACAGATTAAGGAAATAGTACATTATCTGATGTTTCAAGCCTTCAATTCATTTTCATCAACATTAACGATCAATCGCCATTTCGAACTTTTATCTCCTTTGTCAGGCATCGTAGGGTCCAGTTTAAGATAACTTCTCGTATCTACAGTTGGGATATCGATATCCACACCGTAAAGATCACACAGATAACCGAACCGTCTCAAAACACCGGTATTACCGATCCTATCTATATAATCCAATATCTTTCCATCATCGAAATCCTCTGACCTGATCCCCTTAGCCACCTCAACGATCCCACCGCAGTACTTGGGCTTATCTAAACAATCTACGATAGTTTTCTCCTTATCTGTTATATTCACTTGTTCATCGCCAGACCAGAAAGTCTCTTTCCCGAAGAATTTTTCTTTCTTCAACTTGACTATCTTAAAATCTACGCCGAATATCTTCTTCTCTCTACATCTCTTTCTCGAAGTGGTCTGGACAAAAACCGTCGTGGGTATCTGTTCTGTAAAACCGTGATAGTTGAGAGCACTCCAATAACCTACACAGTAGGGTTCGACTAATGCAGAAGCCAAAACGAATTCGTCTAAAGTATATTCTCCCTTTTCACTTCCCAGCGGGACTATCATATACTTTCCTTTTTCGATCCTCTCGATCCACCCCCTCTTTTCAAGTCTGGAAAGTAAAACCCGTAAACTTTCTCTTGTTATATCAGAAATTTCAAAGGCTTCGTCGATGGTGAACGTATCACCCTTTTTGGATAACTCGTCTATCAAGGATTTTCTCATTTACATACACTATCCTTAACGCTTATGTTAATTATCGTGTATATGATCAGGAAATGTAATACCTTATAAATGTTTTACTGAAAAACTCTTTTTTATTTCTCTAGGTTTTTTCCAAAACACCTTAAATCTTCATCTTCACAAGGTGAAGAGAAAAGGAATTTTTAATTCATATGAATTTTTAGCTTCACAAGGTAAAAATAAGAGGAATCGTTCATTCCTTTAAATCATCTTTCTAACAATTCTTAAACATCCTCTGATAAATATTAATTCTTACATTACTCCCACTACCCCATCGGCCCTATTCTCATCGCTTTTTAGCTCGATCCAAACCGACGGGTCACCCGGATTTGTTATTTTTTTAATTTTTTACTCGTCAGTCACGCTGACTTCTGACAAAGGAATTTTTATTATATTTATAATTGTCGTGTGAACACCTCTTTAAAACCCTTCACACCCCAAAATTTTTTTCCATTTTATCAACGTCGTCAGTTATCACACATACCCAGACATCCAAAATTCCTACCTTCCTCTTCCTTCAAATCATTATCATTTTTCGGAAAATCTTTGATTTTCCAAAAGAGTATAAGAATTTCACAAAAATTCTAACTTTGAAGGAATCAGAGATTCCTACACTATCGGGAATTTGATTCCCGAAATAACGTCGTCAGTTATTGGGCCAAATTTTACCAATGCTAGCATCAAATGACCTTTCAGATCAAAAATATCTTTTTAGAAATACATTTGGTTCCAATATTTCTATACCTCGGAACTCTTTGAGTTCAAGAAGATGTTCGTCTCCAGATATCACGAAATCTGCACACCCTTCTACTGCACATTCCAAGATCCTGTTATCTGATCTATCTTTTGTTATCACATCTATATTTTTCTTAGTTTCGATCGGTCCTTCAAATATCTGGATGAATTTGATGGATATCTCTCTTATTTTTTTGTCCATATTTCCAAAATTATTTTTAAAATATGGGCGCTTTAGAACACCTTCCAATTCTTCAAGGATCGGTCTAAGAAAATACAACTTCGATCTCTCCAGATTCAGCTTTCCTGATGATCTCAGCAGGTTTACCATCCCAGAATATTCCAGAAATCAAAACATTAGTGTCAAGTACCACTCTTGGCTTTTTGTACTCTGTACTCATGTATGATGCCCTCGATATCTTCTGTTTTTAGATCTAATTCGTTCGCTCTGTTTCGTAGTGGTTCAACTATCTGATCAAAGGTCTTTTCCAAAGCATCTTTATCGATTTTCTTTAGAATGACCATGTCTTCCTTCCCAAACACTAAAAATTCGTCCGATTCTTCTAGGTGTGCATCTTTTCGTATCTCAGCTGGGATGACTATCTGGCCTTTTTTTGATAATTTGGCGACCTTTACTTCCATAGTAGGAATATTCTTACATTTCCTACTAATACTTTACGGTAAAAACTATAGCAAGTTTTTCTCATTTGTATACACCAAACTTAACATTTTCGTTAACTATCGTGTACATGATCGGGAAATTTTATCGATAGCTGCCGTACTTATTCCTATCTCCTCGGACATCTCTCTTTTTGATATGTAAGGATTTTCGTTAACTAGTTCAAGGATCTTTATCTGGTTTTCACCCAACCTTTCACCCAACCTTTCTACCAACCCTTCTACCAACCCTTCTACCAACTCGCTCTGTTCGGTCCTCCTGTAAAACACAGTTAAAAAGCCAGTTTTGAATGCTACATCGACGTTATTAGTTTCACATTCTTCATAGCGCATTGCTTTCCATATCCACTTTTACTCTCATCTTCCGACCTCAATTCTTTAACCCTCTCCAATATCTTATCACTCATTTTGACCAGCGAACTTGCTTTATCGGGGTCTGGTCTTACATTTCTCATTTCAATACCTCAATATATCCGTACAAGACGATTCCGTTTGTAATGTTGTTGACCAATTCGTTAGGATATTCTTCCAAACTTTCCTTAAAGTGAAGCTGAATTTTCCTGTTAAATATTTCTTCATATTCTGATATCTTTATCTTCCCACAGCTAGCTTGAACATAGATATCTATATCACTACCTTCGATATCCTCCCCGTAGGCTGCTGAGCCGAACAAAACTATGGCATCCGGATTACAGTTTTCTTCGATAAACTCAATCAAACCACTAGAGACCAATCTATACTGAACATCTAATTTTTTGTAAAGTTTAAATGTATCATTTTCAACTCTTTTATAGATAGGATAAGTGCGTTCACCACGCTCCAAATTTTCAACTTCAATTATCCCCGATCTTTCGAGATATTCAAGATGATTTTTAACGGATGTGTGAGATAGTCCGGCTTTCTCCGATATCTCCCTCAAATAATGATCCTGGGCGGGTTCATCGAAGAAGACTTGAGCCACCTTCCAAGTACTACAATTTTGTAACATCTGTGATAACTATGTAATATCTGCTACATAAATGTAACGGTTAGGACAAACTATCTGTATACGTTTTCTTACCTAGTGGTCTACTTAATCACTTAATTTTCTATCGATTGAAGAAATATTTATTGCTTCATAATTGGAATTTTCATTCCCACGCTTCACGGAAAAAGGACGGCAGATGAGAAATTCAATAGTTTTGAAATAAATCACTAATATACAAAACCTTTCAGCGTACGAAGGTGGGTCGGGATAACAAAAATCAGATGTTCTTTATCCAACACATCTTCTACCACGGAATATACTGGACAGTATTCTCAATATCTTTCGGTCCCAGGGTATCTAAAACCTTCATAGTTTCTCTCAACAACTCTTTTATGGACATTCTTTTAGTTATAACTATAATGCCTGGATGATCTATACTCTTAGCCAATCTAGGAAAATCTTTTTGGTCCGCTGTTAAAACAACCCTTCCATCTTCTTTAGCATAATCTAAAATATCTATATCCGGAGAGCCCATCAATCCAGTTTCATTTACAGATTTTATATCGATATGCCATATCTTAAGTCGGTTGATCACGTCTTTTGGAATATGCTCATCTGCTAATATCTTTATATCAGACATTATAACACATTTTCCAAAAAGTCAAGCAATCGCTTTTCGTGAATCCCTGATCTCATCTCTTATCTGTTCTGTATTCCTGTAATAATATCTTAAAGCATCCATGACCTGTTCCATATCAAGACTATACTGTTCAGCTATCTTTTCAAGGGTCCACCCCAATTCTTGATAGCTCTCGACAACATCCATAACTCTAACTCTAGTCCCAACTATCCTTGGGCTTCCGCTGACTGTGCCCTCCGTGCTAACGATACCATGTTGTTCTTCATCCATGTTATTCAATTCCCCTTTATAATTTAAATAATTTTCCTATCTGATTCAATGCTTCACTTTACAAGATTTCAGTTCAATTCCTTCAACCTATCTATCTTTGCAAAGGCAGATGAAATTTCAGAGTCTAAAACAACCAAATCAGCCAAGGATGTATTCAACCCCTTCTTCTAACTCTCTTTCTGAAGGTGGTTCAACCTTGATTTTAAGGCCCCTGTATTTCAAGATGGTCTTCATCCCCTCTAATGATACTCCGGCTATCTCAGCTGCTCTGCTTAAAGATATTTTATTAGATTTGTATAACTCTATCGCTACCTCAGTCCTTAGTTCCGGTCTGACCTCTAATAATGTCCTGAAAGACTCTCCCTGAAGGTTTTCTTTATCTTTGTAATACCCTGCTCGGATAAGACTATCCATCCCCTCTTTGATAACTTCGCTTTCAGTCATTCTGGTCATCTCAATCTATTATAGGTAAATCATTCTTAAATACCTTTTGCATATATCCTAGCAGTTTGACCACCATAATCAATGTATCCAAGACGCAGTAGTTTATCCTTTATTTCGCTTTGCTCCTCAAAATCTCCATCATCCGACCACAAGTCACAATCCATCTTCATGGCCAGGGCTAAAAATGCACTATCATCGGGATCTATGTCCCCCATGATCACCTCCGCCTTCTCCAGTTCTACGAGAAAATCCTCTTTCGTAACGATGGTAATATTCATGAATAACAAATCGATAAGTATACGGTATTCGTCCTTGTCCATGTTTGATTTTTGTAAGATCATTTCCTCATGATTCATCAGTTCAGTAAAGAAAAATTCGGGAACATAGGTTTCGATATCTTCCCTCATCAAAACGTCCCTTGTTTTTCCATCTCTTAGTAATGCTGAAAATATAACATTCGTATCTATAACCAATCTCATATAAGTCACTTCGATATTTTCTTATGGCTTTAACGGTTCAGCGATAATGTTCAGCGATCTTTTTTTTGAGGTCCTTGCTCAATTTTTCAACATCCTCCTCGGTCAATTCGCTCTTTGAAGCTATTTGATCAGCCAACCTCAATTTATACAGATATCTCCACATGGATTGTCTTATGACCTCACTCCAATTGACCTCTTGATGTTTGTCTATTTCGTCTTTTAGATCCGTTGGAACTCTAACAGTTTTTGTGGGCATCTTATCACTTACATGTATATACCTGTATATATAGTTAAACTTTTTGGTGTTTCCGTATCGACACGTCGCCTGCCTGTTTTAACACCTATTTCTACAAAAGATCATCAATATTTCGCAAGCTCTTTGTATATTTCCTTGTTCTTCTTCAAGGTCTATATATTGTAAATTCCCTTTGGTTTTGTTCTCTCTTAGGAATTTTGAAGATGTCAGGGAATATATTCCCTTTATCTCTCGGCAGGTGTGCCTCAAGATGCCAGGAGAATATATTCCCTTTATATTTACAAAGTAAGAGATGAAACCCTATCACAAAACCAGAGGTCTTCTTCGGTCTTTCATTCCTCGCTGTGCTCGATATGTACGGAATTTTCAGCCGGTACCAACAATTTTTACCTCTACCGTGTTTAAATAATTTACATTATTTGCTCTACGATCTATCCGATGTACCTTTCTACCGGTGACCGAACAAGGATCTATCAGTCAGGCTCATGGATCAATGAGAACATATCGCCCACCTAACACATCCTATTTATCCCGATCCCGTCGAAATCATCATCGAATGATATTATGCCATCAAATCCCTTCTCCAACACACAAGCTGCGCTTACGATATCGGTGAAAGAAAGATCCTTATCATCATACTCGATATACATATCCTTTGCCTTCATCACGATATCTTCCTCGATGATCTCAAGAGAGAGCCAACGGCTCTCGGTTATCATCTTAATGACCTTTACAGATAACTCGTAACTTTTGGTCCTTTTTCTGATCAATGTGACTGCTTCATCGAGTATGTAATCAGATGTGACCAACTTCGGATCTCTTCCACCCAAGCATTCAGAGAATATCCTTTGAGCGTCGGGGTGATGAGTATCGTCCTCATTAATAAATGCTACAAAAAAACCAGTATCGACCATAAAGATCATCATCACTCACCCATAAACAAATTCGTCCACATGGGTACTCAAATCCTTGAAACCAAGATTCTCGGGTGAGAGAAACACATCTATCATGGGGTCACGGCTGATGCTAAGATCCAATCCTTTCAACATATTGATATCTTTCTTCAATTTTATTCGGTAATCGGTAAGGTCATCAAATGCTATTTTCCGCCAGTGTTCGACCCTATCGCTAGATACATGATGATTTTCTTTCACGCGTAAAAATCTGCAAAATATTCTCCAGAAATCACCGGCTATCTCTATGCCTTTTTTGTTCTCTTCCGGATGCTCTTCAAACAAACACGACAGTAAAACATTCACCTTCACGGCTTCGACCTTCAACTCCGGGAACTCAGCAGAGGGAAAGGCCTCCATGGCTTTTCTTATCTCCTCAGCGTAGAAGGCTTTCGAGCGGAAACTTCCGTTGTTGACCACCAGGGTCCTTATATCTGTGTCGTGCCTAAAAACCTTGTATAATCTCTGAAAATCGTAAGGCGCATACCTTCTGTAATCCTCTTCTATGGCATCTTTCACATCGCCTTCGGGAGGATGCAGAGAATACAGAGAATCTGCGATGGAATCTATCTTTTTCCTGTCCCTTGAAGATCGTAAGCTAGGTTTATCCCCGTGCCAAAAAACCAAAGTCTCCTCTTCCTCCTCATCAAGACCGCTCCATTCCACCTTTTCGGACAGCTGTTTCGGAATGGTCGTTTCACCATTGAGATACCAGCACCTAGGTAATCTGATATCCAACCCCTTTTCATCCAGGAGTCCATGGTTCAATAGAGCCATCATCTTATTGAATCTCAGACCGTTAACTCCATCTAAACTTGAATCTCTGTAAATGGTTATTATCTTCCACGCCGAGTATTCCAACCCAGCTGTCGATTTATAGCCTTCCTGATCCATGATATTCAGCCTTTCAATGCCTTTTTGATACTGTATCTTTTAAAGGTTATAAGTTTTGTGCAACCGTTCTAGATTAGATAGACCAACATTCTCTGTTTACTATATGTTTCAACGTCTAGACTCGTAAAAACCCCACCCACTCTCTCGCTCTACAAAACACGTCTGATACCCGACATCTTTCGTACACTAACAACGTCCGCTCTCCTCATAGCTAGTCACTTCACATCCACACTCTTCTCTCCCCGAAGCTTCTCTCAGTAGCTCACCCCCTCTTTTTTACGAAGGGCATCTGATGAATTGTATACGAACAACCTCTGATAACAAACAAAGTTCGTACACGTAGGTCGTTTGGTAACAAAAGTAAGTATCTCGGAAAGCTCCTGTTTTTTCGATATCCGACTCCCGCCCACCAACCACCCACCGGGATATGATATTCGGTTGATCAGACCCATTCTACCAACTGCAGGTCGAAAAGAAAACATCCCTCTCAAAAGCACACTGACATACCCATCTCTACCCCATCGGCCCTATTCTCACAGCGGGAAGCTCGATCCAAACCGACGGGTATCCCACGGAATTTATTTCACGTTTCGTCCTTTGGAGGGATCTGGGTGCTATTTAAAACATTTTACCTTACTACGGACGGGTTGAAAGCCCATAACTAACTATCGTTTAGGGCGCCCCCTTCTACCGGACGGTTACAGGGGGTCACATCGATAGGCATGACTGAGAGGAGAATCCCGACCACTATTTGATCCACCCCGCCCTGATGAACCAGGCGACGGTATCTCGCACGCCCACCCTAGCATCAGGGTACTCGAACTCGAAGCCCAGCCGCTTTATCTTCTGGTTATCTATCCAGTAACTGCTCGACAAGTAGTGAGTCGAGGATTCCTCGAAAAACCGGGGCAGCTCGAAGAAGTCGAACTTTTTCTGGAGCCACTCGCCTGTCCGTATGTAGAGGATGGCAAGGGGCTTCACCACGGATAGGTAAACCAGGGGGATGGTGTGCACCTTCCTTCCCAGGAGCAGGGCGGCAAGCTTCATGAACTCGAGTTGGCTCATCACCGAGTCGTCGGTGATGTTGTATGCTTCACCGATCGCTTCCTCCTTTCGCGCCAGGAAGTGCGCCGCCCTGGCGACATCACGGACGTGCACGCTGACCATCATGAAGTCCGCCATGTCGGCGGAAAGGATGGGCCAGAACCCCTCGGAGAGCGTGATGATAATGCCCCCCATCCCGTAGTCGCTCCCCGGCCCGTATATCACCGAGGGGCGGATGATTGTCACCAGCAGGCCCTTTTCCTTGAAATAACCGTAGATAATCTGCTCCTGCTTCCATTTGGTGACGGAGTAGTCGTTGACCAGATAAGTTCCCTCGGGGCCATCCCCGGGGGTAGTGATGGGGGTGGAGCCGTCCTCACTGAAAGGCACGTTGGTGGGGTATTTGCCCGGCCTCTTGTACTCCTTGTCCTTGAGCCACGGCCAGAGCCACTGCCCCCTTATCATCTCGTACACCGTCCTCAAGGGGTTGCGGTAGCTGCGGGGCATGTTGGGGCGGCCGTACACCCCGTTGGTGCTCCAGTGGATTACCCTTTCCACTCCCTCCTCCACCATTACTTCGCAGAGGTTCGTGGTCCCGAAGATGTTCACTTTCTCTAGGGCCGACATCGGCGCGGAATAGTCGTAGAGCGAAGCGGTGTGATAAACGGTGCCCGCCCCCCTGACCGCCGGCCTAAGTGATTCCTTGTCGGTGAGGTCGGCCGGCACGAACTCCACTCCGTCGCGCTCGAAGTCCACGTCGAGTTTCTCATGTACGAATCTCACCCCGAGGTCCTTCATGGCGCCCGCAAGGTCAGTCGCCCTTACCGGTTCCCCAAGTTCGACAAGGTGCTTGACGAGATGCGTCCCTACGAAGCCACAGGCCCCGGTCACCAACGAAGGTTTCATCTGTTTGTACGCTCCTCGAAATGCATTGTCAGGCCTCGGCTCGAACGGTGATGGCTTCCGGACGCATACGTATTTGACACCATGCTATAGTAGTTGTATCTCACGAGCCCGCCTACATAATTGCCTCCGCTCCCGCATGCATCAACTACTACGTTTCGAAATTCTCCCCCCGAACCAACAGATCCGAAAAGATCCACATAGTTCGTACTTGGCCTGTCGATGTACAATCCGTTGATGGTGAAATTCTGTCCATAAAGACTGTCGGTGAATCGGTTGTTAAAATCTCCAATCGGTTCGAACCCAGCACCTCCATTCCATCCACTGGTTTCGCTGGCATCTATATCATTGACCAGAGCATAGTGCGCCGTCAGGTTCGCACTCATCTTCTGTAGATCATTCACATCGTATATCATGTACGGATCGCCAGGAATCCCGCTTCCCTCAAGAAAAATCTCCTGCTCAGTCCCACTTAATTCATTCGAAAACACTTCACTCACAGCGGATGCGAAGCCGCTCACCATCATTTTTTCGTGGATATCTGATAGGTCATCAAAAAATTTTTCTTTGTTCGGATCCCCTCGGTTCCTATCTATATAAGCCTCCGCTTTAGCGACGATTATGTGCTCATGACTGGGAACATAGACATCACCCTGTTTATCTGCATTCTCCAGCATATCATCAAGGACCTTTTTCGTCAAAAAATGATGGTCACCGGCATCTATCAGTTCGATCAGGAATATTTTGGAATCTAACTCAACAGATAATGTGATGCTTGATCCATCCGTTTCCAACCTGAAAGAACCTCCCATTTCTTTGACCATCTCTTCCAATTCATCGTAAAATTTTTCGTATGGGTCCATGGGAAACGGATGCACATCGATATCCTTTGTCATCCCCAAGTGTCCGTATCTGTACAATACGGATGAACTACCGAGTAACAACAGTTCCATACCGTGTTGGTTGAACTTTTTGGCAAGATGTTCTAAAACCTTGTAGTGTTCCTCCTCCCCTATCATCCGGTAGCCACCTCTTTCAATCGTCCGATACCGACCTTTTTCTGCTTTTCCTTTATCCAATCAGGCAGTTCTATCTCGAAAGGAACAGGCCTTTCACCACCATAATCGATGTATCCCAGGCGCAGTAGTTTATCCTTCGTTTCCTCACCCACTTCTATCTCCCCGAGTACCTCTTTCCCGACCTTGACTTCCCGGGACAGATATGTAGACAGTAACAGAAGTCCGGTATCCTCCTTGTTCAATACCGGTATATCGTACGTCTTTTTCAGAACTTCCAATTTTACGATCTCTCGATCTGAGAAATCAAACACAAAATTTTGTATTTCCTTGTACCCGCGGTCCTCCCTCGTCACCACCATCGGTCTTTCCGGAACATAATCCGAATACATATATGTTGAAAGACACAGAAAACAATATGGTATCTTCAGATGAGAAAAAAGTGAATTCAGCAACAATACCCGAGCAAAGTAATCTTCTATAGCCCAACAATTGATGGCTGTGCACGGATCCGCTGCAAAATACTTCCCTCTATCCAGCCTTTTCACCATATGATATCTTGCAGATCGCCTCAAGAATTGATCCAGAAGATTATCATTCCCTATATCCTTTCTTTCGAACACGGCTGGCGGGTTCAGAGTCAGATATTTCCCGGTCAACCAACCAGGCGGAATATTGATCCGATCCTCCGGGAGAGTACTTGCTTTGAGTTTCATGATCTGAAATCACTTAACATATAATTAAGTATTTCGGTTTCTTAACGTATAATTAAGTATAAAAGAATTAACATACAGAGTTTCTTTTTTTAAGAAACTCGTCCGCAGCTTTTTTACCAATATCTGACTTATTTGAAATCTTCTCACCTAGTTTCAATAATCTATCGTGAGCTTCTGGATCTCCCTCTACCCCTTCTTCCAGACCTTCAAGTATCCGTACCATATTTTCGACAGCAACAGCCTCTTTCACGAACTTCACCTACCTTATCACGAGAGTATTCAAATCAGTAATCATTTCGCCTTACGTTTACTCGCGTGCAAGACGGTCAACCTATACCCTATCAAACTTTGAATCTATTCAACAATTCTGTAATCCTTAAAACGATAACCTGCTCCAGAATGTTCTGAGCATATTCCAACATCTTTTTTCAAAGCCAACGCAACGAATGGAATGTCATGCGGATCTATATCTTCAAGCTACATACCCGCCAGCAGTTCCTCTTTGCTCATGGTGTTACGATGTTTTTGGTCATCCCACAGCTTTCTGTAATTGTAAAAGTATTCGTACATGCCGTATTTATCTGATGTATAGACGATCTTATGTTCCTCGATTATATCCATCTGGATATGAAGGGGAAGCTCCTCGAAGATATGTACATCTATATTCAACGAACCGGTATCGACCTCCCTGAAGATCTTCATCAATATCTCTCGAGCATCTACTTTTACACCGTAAAAGTGTGAGGCACCGGGCACCACGACTGTCACGTCCGTGTCACTCTTGAAGTGTTCCTCTCCTTTGACGGTAGAACCGAATAAAAGGACAGCCGAGATCCTATCGTCGTTCCGGACCCAGGAAAATGCTTCTTTCAATTCAGGCTCTTTATCCATCCGTCTATCTCCTGAACCAGATCCTCCAGTTCGGAATTGATCTTTTTTATGGACTCCAATGCCGTCTTCCTTTCCAAGCCGTTATATTCGTGAACCAATCTGTTACGAAGACCGTTTGCCTCTTTCATCAAGCCTTCCTGTTTTCCGCTCAACATATTTTTTTCACTCAATCTTTCGATATTGGAATAATCGTCTTGAACCACGTCCTTCATATCCTTGAGCATCATGGCGAAGATATCCGTAAAAGCTTCCATCAATTCTTGAAAGGCCTTGTAAACAGCCAAGATACTTTTCTCGTCCCTATCTCCGATCCAGGCCGAAATATTTTCCCTCCTTTTTTCTATAACCGATATCTTTTCTCTATATCGTAATATTCTTTTCTCGTCCATCTTACCACCATCTTATACGAATCATCCTTTTTTATACTTTCCTAACATCTCCCAGGCGTATTCAGTAGGATCCACGTATCCGTACCTTGTGCCTCCCG
>CAZAMQ010000060.1:0-14146 GCA_964486225.1 uncultured Thermoplasmata archaeon
CGCGCTCACTGCGTTCCCTAGATACGGCGGATTTGAAAACTGTTCGGAATGCTACCACATTCCAAACGCTCGTAAAGCATAGCCTCACTCATCCCCCTCCTCGCGCTCACTCTTCTTGAAGTCTATCAAGTTCGGAGCGATGAACAAATTGTGTCAATAACAATTTTATCAACGGCCGATTTAACCTTCCGATTAAGAAAAAATAGAAAGTGATAAGATGAAGGTCCCAAGATGTATGAGTACGCAACATCCGGATAACGTACACATGCCCTTCTTTGCGGAGAACACGGAGATAGGCGGAGAGGACGAGATCAAGGAGGCATTCTATGCCTTCTCACACCTGGGTATGGACGAACAGATGTGGGATTGCGAGGGTAAGGAAGCGGATGACTTCGTCGTTAAAAAACTATTGACCAACTACGCAGATTATTTCACGGAGAACAAGATAGGCCGGGACATTTTTATCACACTCAGAGTGCCTAACCCATCCATTGAGAGGACTGAGGCAAAAATAGTCATAGAGACCTTAGAAAGTATCCCGCGGTCTTTTGATACCTCGAAACTCTTCTACCAGGATGATACTCCACCCATTTTCGAGGTGATACTTCCCATGACCACCTCTTCGGAAAGCCTTGATAGGATATACAGGTATTATCACGATTTTGTGGTGGGTAAACAGAATATGTCTCTGGACAAGACAGGGATGACCGTCGCCGAATGGATAGGGGAATTCAAACCGGAGAACATCAACGTTATACCGTTGTTCGAGGACAAAGAGAACATGCTGAACGTTTACAACATAACGAAGGGATACATGGAAGATAAGGATCTCGAATATCAAAGGGCCTTTCTGGCAAGGTCCGATACTGCGATGAACTACGGGAACATATCCGCAGTAATTCTGAACAAGATAGCTCTTCAAAGATTGCATAGATTGTCCGAGGATACGGGAGTAGAGATATACCCCATATTGGGGGTCGGCTCGGCACCCTTCAGGGGAAATCTAACACCGAAGACGGTAGACAAGATAGTCGTGGACTATCCCAGTGTCCACACCTTCACCATCCAATCTGCTTTCAAATACGACAATCCTCCCGAAGAGGTAAAAAGAGGCATAGAAAAGCTGAAGAACAGGAAAACGAACACTCCGCAAAACGTTGACGAGGAAGTATGCATGGATATAATCAACAGGTATTCTTCGGAATACCGTAAGCATATAACAACATTGGCACCTATAATCAACAAGATAGCAAGGTACATACCCAGCAGGAGAAAGAGGAAACTCCACGTAGGTTTATTCGGTTATTCACGTAATATGAAAGGTGTCACCTTGCCAAGGGCTATAACATTCACCGCCTCACTGTATTCCATCGGCATACCACCGGAGATATTGGGATTGAATGCGCTAACAGAAAAAGACCTTGACAAGATCAGAGACACCTACGTTCACTTCGACCATGACCTTGGGGCCGCACTGAAATATTTTAACCCGGGATCAACGTTCATACCAAAAGGTCTGAAGGAAGCGGTGGATGAGATATGGGAGGACACAAAGACAGACCATGCACACAGAAACATCACGGATAATATAATAACAGTTTTGAAAGATGAAAGGAATGATAATATAGGTGAATACGTCCAGAGGGCAGCGAATCTAAGAAAATTCCTGGGTTAAGCAGTTCATTCCCTCAACTCGCCGAAGGTCGTCACACGCTCGGCCAAGGCGTTGTGCTTATGTATGGATTCCTCGCTTTCACTCCTGACTTCCACATGAGTGTCGTCAGGGAAGTCACTGTACCTTGCCAGTACTTTGGCCAGTATGTCCCTCACCACGTCTTCCACGAACTTTGGATTATTGTGTGCGCGTATAACAACCTTCGCCTCGTCTTTACGCTTCAAAATCTCGTAGGTGGGTGACGATAGCGACGATTCAACTATATCTATAAGGTCGTTGACTTCCACTTCCTTACCTTTGGGAACCTCTATCATCACCTGGCTGCGATTCCTTTGATTGTGGGTGATCACGGGTATGCGGTCGAGTAATTCATTCATATCGGTATATTTGCTACGATAGATACTTCGAACGCTTTCCATTGCGCAGGGACAGGCAGTTAGTCCGAGCACGGTAACTCCTATGTACCTTCTGATCAAACCGTTACGATAAGCCTCGGTTCGAGAATATATCTTGTAGTTCTCCAGACTTGGTTTTCCACCGGGAGAATTTCTTTCTCTGAAATAATCTGCTGATATGTCCACTTCTGAGTACGATGCATAATCGTGCCTTTCCAAAAGAATGTGGCACATTTGAGATGTAAGATCTTCCAATCCTCTGACCGGTTCCCTAACCGTTCTGTCGACCACCTCTCCAGTCACCTCCACGTTCCTTGACATGTGAGAACCCTTCTGGTCCGAAGGAAGGTCAACATAAATATCGATGGTAGCGTTTAGGATAACATCACCCCAGGACCGCCTAACCATGACAGGTTTCTTCACTCCGGTAACACCCACTCTGGTTATCTTGAACCGCTGCTCGGCACGCTGGTTCTGGACATCGTTGCTAACTTCCATATATGATAAAAAGATACTTTATGTATTAAACGCTTCGGTGGTAAAATCCTACTTCAAAGGTTTTCAAACGCGAAGAACCGCCTGTGACATCTGCTTGCTGCTGGCGGAAGCACAACCATCCGGACCGACGGCTATTACACCGATGGAAGAACCAGATATATGTTCGTCAACGACCCTGTCGCAAGCACCCTGAAGACCCAGCTCGGGTATAAGCGAGTAACACCTGTAGGCACTCAATCTCTTGATTAGGTCCTCACCTTTGCCGGTGGTAACTACAGCACCTTCTTCGCCGGCATAGAAACCACAGCCCACCAAGGGACTGTCACCCACTCTGCCCTTTATACTGAAGCTGGTACCGCCGGTGGAAACGGCAGCGGCGTATTCACCATTGTGGGATGCGGCGCAACCGACAGTATCCCCACCATCCACACCTTTATATATATCGTGAAGCTCCGGGTGCTCTTGTAGTTTCGCATACATCTCGGAGAGTTCTTTCTTCCTAGCTTCCGTTGCCGGGTCATGATCTGGAAAGCCTCTGTTTCGGGCATACTCCAGAGCACCCTGGCTAACCAGCAATACGTAAGGTGTCTTGTAAACCGCCGCCGCCACCCGGATAGGGTTCTTCACTGACTCCAAGGCGGCTACTGCACCTATCTCGCCTTTGTACATTACCGCAGCATCCATCTGTATCTTACCGTCAAGTCTTATCCTGGAGCCGGTCCCCGCGTTGAATACCGGATCGTCCTCCAGGGCAGAGACTACACCGACCACGGTCTCGAAGACGCCGTGGGCAAGACCCTTTTTAACAGCAGTCATCACTCTTTCGTCAAACTCTCTCGAACTACCTACACCACCATGGGCTATGATGTACATGGTCCACCCCATCATCACTACCATTAATATCTTTTCTAGGATCAAGCTATCAAGGGAGTGATGTTCTATTCGTCTATCAGCGGTTCCAATGCCTTTTCACACTTCCCTATCCATAACTTCATATTCATCTCATTGAATATCGTAAGTGCCTTTTCAATATATTCGCTGCCCTCCCTTATTTCACCCATTTTTTTACACATCCGTCCGTACTCATAAAGAAGCCTTGCATTCTTTTTCTTATCCCCTCCCTCTAGTAATCTTTTACCTAATTCGAACTCCTGCCTTGCTCTATCCCGGTTACCCATCTCTCCGTAAGCCATTCCGAGTACACGATGTGCTCTACCCTCTTCCCCCTTTTCGTCGATGTCCTTTGCTATCACGATGGCCCTATTGACCTTTTCGATGGATTCCTCTATCTCGCCCTTCAATATCATAGCTTCCGCCAACGTACAGGTGACATAACCAAGATGACTCTTTGCCCCCATCTCTTCACATATATCTATACATTCATTAAAGCACTCTATAGCTTGATCTAACTTGCCCTTTTCCAAATAGATATCTCCCACGTTGTTCAGTGACTCTGCGATACTCCATTTATTTCCGACACTCCGTCTTATCTCCAGGCCTTTCTGAAAATATTCCAGGGCTTTATCTAATTCACCTTTCTCTTCGTAAACAGTACCGATATTGTTTATAGAACTAGCGATGCCATGTTTTTCTCCGATCTTATATTTTAACTCTAAACTCTTCCTGTTGTATTCCAGGGCTTTGTCGAGTTCACCTTTGTATTTTTGCACAAGGGCGGTGTTGTTAAACGATGCTGCGATTCCCCATTTATCACCAATGTTCTTCCACATCTCCAAACTTTGACGGTGGTACTCCAATGCCTTATCGAACTCACCTTTATTTTGGTATACCAGAGCTATATTATTTAGAGATGCTGCTAGGGCACGTTTATCTCCAAGTTCCTTCCTTATTATGAGGGCATTTTCAAGGTGAGATGATGCACTGTTAAAGTCGTTCTTCCTTATATTAACGGAACCGATGTCATGTTCAGCTTGACCGATCTCTTTTTTATCACCGATCTGCTTGGCGAGGGCGACCCTTTCGGTAAAGATCTCCTCTGCTTTATCATAATCTCCTTTTCTGATATAAGCCCACCCTTTGCGACCGAGTAGTCTCGCCCCAACGACACATTCCCCTTCCAGCAATTTGAGCCCCTCCCGGCTCTCTTCCAAAGATCTATCTAAGTCTCCTTTATGTTCGTACACGTTAGCCATCTTACGGTGAAGATCCGCTTTTTTTATTCCGTCATCGATCTCATTCATCGCTTTTTTGTAATGTTCTATTGCATTTACATATTCACCGAGTATGAAATACACGTCGCCTAATCCCTCTTGTGCCCTCTTAATAAGTTCATTTCTCTCTAATAGGGGCAGAGCCTTTTGATAAAAATCAATGGCCTCTTCGTTTGAATAACCGTCTTTTGCACTATCTCCCAACTCAAGCAAATACGCCCCTGCTTTTTTGTCCCCCGCCCTGTAAAGGTGATGTGCTAATTTATCGAGAACCATGTCCAAATCATCTTTGTAGAGTTCCTGGTATGTCTCTGCGACTATCTTGTGATATTCTTTCTTCAACTCCTCGTTGATACCGTTGTACAAGACCTCATACACCTTTCTGTGGTCGAACATGTACCTGTCTCTGATAAGATGGATCAGGTTGTGAACCTTCTCTATCTTACTAAGGTTTTTTAAAAGCTTTATCCTGTCCATACCCGAAACCTTACCCACCACCTCACTCTCGAACTCCTCGCCCACCACACTGGCACATTCGAGAAGATCTTTTTGATCTTCTATCAACCGATCCAATCTACGGACCACCACATCATATATCTTTGAGGGTATATTGACCTCTTCAAAGGTTTCGACGATTTTCCACACATCATCATCTTTTCTTAGATGACCCTCCTCCACGAGCATCCTAACTACTTCAAGAAGGAAGAAAGGGTTTCCATCACTCTCTTTGTATAACCGCTGTGCCAGCCGGCCTTCGGGGTCTACCTCACCAAATAGATTATCTAAAAAGTCCTTAACCGTTTTTTCGTCCAATCTCTTTAATTCCATCTCGTTGAAGAGGTCTTCACGCCTCATATTTTGCAAAGTGGTTCTCAATTGATGAGGCTTCCCCTCATCACTTTGCAATATGTCCTCCGGCCTGTATGTGCCTATCATAAATATCCGGTTGCTCCGTGTATTCCTTGAAAGATAATGGAGCAACTTTAACGATGTATGGTCCGCCCATTGTAAATCGTCAAGAAACAGCACTATCGGTTGCTCGGACGACAGTCTTTGTAAACCGAGAAGTACGTTATCGAAAAAATTCTCCTGCCTGATTTTAGGGTCGTCAACAAGGTAGTTCCCACTGTATTTACCGGAACCTATGAACCACTCTATCTTCGGTTTTATTCGGTCCGCCTCTAACATATCGCCGTCCCACGAATCGAAACGCTTTCCGATCTCCAAAAGGGTTTTTCTCATATCCTCTATAAGTATCTCGCTGTTAGTCCCCTCGATAACCGTAGCGAGTGACAAATCTTCGATGGTTTGAATCAAGATATTGAATCTGTCGTAACCTATTGTGTTCAACCCTTTAACCTTCTTCTCACCCATCATGGATAAGGAATCTCCGATGAAGTTCCCTACGGCTTTCAACATGGATGCGAATATATCCGGGTCAAGCTCTGTCTCCTTAAGCTCCGCCTTGGATATCAACATACCTGCATTATTTATGAGGTAAGCGGATATCACTTTGGGTGGAGGAGCCTCCGATACAAGGTGATACATGCTCGCGTCCCTCAATGCTTCCTTGAAAGGAAGCAAAGGTTCCATGGTATCTGCAAGGCACCAGCCTTTGACGACTTTCGCATCTTTCTCTCTTGCTCTATCGAGCAATTCTTCCGACAGCCTTGTCTTGCCTATGCCTGCCTCGCCCGATATCAGAACGGTGGAACCCTTACCGTCGATAGCTTCGTCAAGAAGTACCTTCAACTGATCAAGCTCATACTCACGGCCGGTAAACGATGGGGTGAGATCCTTTTTATCCACTTGTTCAGGCAATTCATTCACCTGTATCTTTACAAAGGTATGTTATGATTCGGTATAAAGTTTTTTCAACATTTCATTCGGCAACGCTATCACAGTCAACACCGTGTAGGGCTGGCGTCGCGTAACTCTGAATTATTTAGATGTGAACACCCCACGATTTATATATACCTTAATGGTGTATCCCGAACAAGAATAGAGGTATCGGCATGCCAACAGAAGAAGAAGTAATAGAGAAATTGAAAGATGTAATGGACCCTCATACAGGGATAGATGTGTACTCCATGGGTTTGATATCAGAATTGAAAATAGACAACAGCGATATCAGTCTGATATTCACACCCACCAGCCCTTTTTGCCCCATGGGCGTTCAGCTCGCTGTACAGATAAAGAAAAGTCTCACGGGACTAGAAGGTGTAGAATCAGAAAACGTTAAGATCACCGTCCAGGGACATCTCAACGCCGAGGAAATAAACCAGCATCTAGCCAAGAGTTGATCGGCTCATGGAGATACGGCCCGAATGTGTTCCCTGCCTTATCAAAAGGTGCATCTACGAGACGCGTCTTGTAGATTCGACAAAGGAATATCAGGTAGTTAAAGAATCGTTGAGGATATTGAACGATACCTACGTAGAAGGTGCGGTCTCCGCTGATATCGCTACAAAGATCCATAAAAAGGTATATGAGATAATTGGTACCGACGACCCATACCGTGAGATGAAGAGGAGATGTAATGAGGTTGCAAAGTCACTCCTTCCTCGTGCAGAAGAATTCATCCGAGGTAAAGGGCTGCGTGAAGCCGCTCTGGTTTCGGTGGTAGGTAACGTGATGGACTTCGGCTTTCGTGACGATTATGACAGCCCGGATTATCTGACAAGAACTTTCGACGAGATGTTATCCCAAGGATTCGGGCACGACGATATAGACGCCATAGAGAAGATACTGTACGAAGCCGAGAATGTAGTGTTCTTCACAGATAATACTGGAGAGATAGTCCTAGATACACTTCTGTTAAAAGCCATCAAGGAGTACGACATTCATCTAACTGTAATAGTCAAGGGTGAGCCAATATTGACGGATGCTACCATGGAGGACGCACTTGAATTCGGCATAGATAAGATCGCGGACTGCGTAGAAACCACCGGTGGTTTCGCCATCGGAGTTGACCCCTCCCTTTTACCTGAAGGACTTGAAAAGGATATACGGGAAGCGGACCTCATCATCGCAAAGGGGATGGCGAACTGGGAATCCCTATCCGAAACAGACTATCGGCCCATCGCTTATCTTACAAGGAGCAAGTGCCGGCCCGTAGCGGATAGCATGGGTGTTCCCTTGGACGTTAACGTGGCCAAGTTATTCGATTGAACAATTGTTGTAGGCCGATAGCACTTCGGCCGTAACGGACCAGGTCTTCTTCAAATTCTCGTATATGGATATGTTTTTTTCGGCCCAGTCATAGACGGGGCTTATGAAATCACCTTCTTTAAAACCCCCTATCACCACTACGTAATCTTCAGCCCTTGTAAAGTATTCGAAAAGGTCTTCCCGATCTCCGTCCGGGGACATGGCCACCCTGTTACCCATCTCCAATTCAAGTATATCACGTAGATGGCCTTTTTCATAAATGACCCCTTTAGGGGGATTTCCGGTTACTGCGTCAGCTAGAAGTTTTTTAAACCCCTCTAAGTCATCAGGTATCTTTACATCGGGTTCAAACCAGAATATCTTGCCGTATCTGGTATGAACTATGGTTTTGAGTTCCCGAACCTCGGCCAAGCACGAGTCGTTGGCCAAAAGTAGTGAAAAATGAACTAGCTCGGGATAGGACTTCAGACTATCGATGGCCTTGGGCTCCACCTTCATGTCACAGTCTGCGAGTACTAAAGTCAGCATATTATCACGATATAATTTTATTCGTCTGTCCGGTCTCAATAGCTAGTCTTATCTCCTGTGCTATCCTTCTTCCGGTAGAGAGATCATCTTGCATCAGGTCGGAGTACGGAGAACCTGATATAAAAGGATTGGTGCCGGCTACTATACGGGAAGATATCTCGAACACCTTGAACTCTAGTTGATCCGTCACAATGGTCTCCAAACAGAAAGAGCCGTATAATCCGCCAAAAAGCTCGTAGGCACGGTTGACAGCACGCTCACCCATATCGAATACTTTCGGTAAAAGACTTTCTCTTATGACCACAGGGATGTTACCCGTAACAACGAAGGACGGGAAGACTCTCATCTTCTTCAACTCTTCCTGGGAACCGAGCTTGTACATCTCGTCTATGTTGCTTTCGTCTCGCCTGTCTATTGACAATAACTCCAGTACGCCGTGTTTAGTTTTGTATCCTTCGCTTTTGATGGGCGAGAAGAAGTAATGCAGATAGTACCGGGTACCCATAACGTATTCCTGTATATGGTATTCTTTGGTATGGTCTATGCCCAGTTTGAAATCGCTGTAATCTTTAGCTATGAAGAAACCTCGACCGCCCTTGGCACCGTGATACTTGACAAGTACCGGTCGGTTGATATCTTCGGGATTGGGGATTATCTCTGGCATCGAGATACCTCCTGAGGTCAACCATTCGCGTTCCTTGTTCCTGTCGGATTCCCACTTTAGCACACGACGGTTTCCGAAGGTCGGTACTGCCAGTTTTTTAAATTCGTCGGCACCGAGATACTCAACGAAGGAGCCATGAGGTACGATGATAACGTTATTATCAAGCAATTCTTCCGTTCTATCGAGTATTTCACTGTACTTATCCACCTTCATGAATTCATCCGGTTTGGCTTTGGGAAAGGCATCGTAAATCCTCATCCTGTCTCCCACAGATATACCAAGAGTACGAAAACCTTCTTTACGTGCACCGTGAAATATCTGAAGACTGGAGTGAGAACAGACCGTAGCTATGGTTATATTGTCCCTATCGTAACTTTCCAATATTCGGGCAATGTCCAACTCTTTGACCATATCATTGATAGAGAGAAGGGGTTTTTAATACTTTCTATCAACTATTATTGACCTTCGAGTGCTTCTATTGTCCTCACCACATCAACCGTTGGGGGTATATCGTGTACTCTCAGAACAGAAACACCCCTTTCCGCTGCAATGGCTGCAACGGCCAATGAGCCGTACAACCTGTCCTCGACATCTTTACCGAGTATATGACCGAACATACTTTTTCGAGACGCGCCCAGCAGTACGGGATATCCCAATGAGTGGAATTCATCTATGCGATTGATCAATTCAAGGTTGTGTTCGACTGTTTTGCCGAAACCGATGCCCGGATCGATGATTATATTATCCTGCCTGACCTCTGCATCCACGGCTGTCTGTGTCCGTTCCTGTAGGTAGGCGTATACCTCACGTACCACATCCTCATAGCACGGTGCCTCTTGCATGTCCTCGGGCGTTCCCAGCATGTGCATTATCACAACGGGTACGTCCAACTCTGCAACGGTCTTCATCATATCTTTGTTCCGCAACCCGTAAACATCGTTGATCACTTCGGCACCGGCGTCCACGGCGGCTCTAGCCACCTCCGGTTTATGGGTATCTACACTGATGGGAACATCTACGGACGATTTGAGTTCTCGGATCACCGGGATCACTCGCTCTAACTCCTTTTTAACGGAAACCCCTTTGCTGTCCGGCCTGGTACTCTCACCGCCTATATCTATTATATCGGCACCCTGTTTCACCATCTCCAACCCCCTGGCGATTGCTACTTCTTTATCATCAAAATTGCCGCCGTCATAAAATGAGTCAGGGGTGACATTCAATATACCCATCACCTGGGTATCGGAACGGCCGCCCCAGGGTAGCTTAGGCCGGCGGTCAAAGTTGTTCAATGCCGCCTCAACCTCTTCGGCTAGAATAGATAGTTTGAAAGGCTGTTCCCTCAATTTAGTTATGATCCTATTGAATACCGGACGCGTACCCATCATGATGGTCTCACTCTCGTTCTGAGAAAGGTCAAGAGATTTCCACGGAACAGCGGCTTCACCACCTGCCGCCAAAAATTCCTGCTTAACGATATTAGCGGCCCTTGGATCCAAACCTCCGGCGTACACCAAACGGTGTATCGCCTTGGGTGCCATTATCTCAACACCACGCTCCTGGCAGCCCATCTCACACAGCACTTTATATATGTCTATTCGACAACTTCTCGATAATACCCTGGTCTCGAACATCTGATACAAGGTAGTATTCGGTGAGATAAAAGGTTAATCCTCTATCAACCTTTGAATATGGGGCGCTTTACACCTTCCTTGGAAACGTATATCATCTCCTGGTCATCATCACCTAACTCTTCCTTTGCCTGGATGAATCCCCTCAATCTTACATTCAGCAGATCAATGTGATGCAGTGCAACCGCCTCCTCCATACGAGGACTCCTGGCACTGCCCCATTCGTAATCTCCGTGATGTGACAGGACTATGTGGGATAGTTTAAGAGACAATTCCTCCGGGAACCCCGGTATCTCTTCGATCTTATCCCTTATTATACGTTCGCAGAGTACTGTATGGCCTATCAAGCTGGCCTCCCTGGTAAGATCGATGGATGTGGTTGTCTCGTACTCGTGTATCTTTCCGAAATCATGGACTATACCCGCAGTTATCATGAGGTCCCTGTTCAATTCGCGAAATACATCACATACCTGAGCACACATCTTAACATCGTCCAGAGTATGTTCCAGCAGGCCGCCTATGTAGTTGTTACTGTACCTCATGCTGTATGGAGACTTCTTGAAAGCGGACACGAAGACTTCATCGTCGAGAAATGATTTTACCAACCCGGCAAGATATTCGTCAGATATGGATTCCGAAAAAGATTCAATCTCTGCAAACATCTCGTCTATGTCTCTCTTGGTAACAGGCATGAAATCCGCTGTGTCATAATCATCTTCATCGAGTACGGTCACCCTGTGGAAGTTTTCCTGGTTAAGGGATAGCTGCAGATCCCCTTTGTACGAGCTGACTATACCGTTTACCTCCACAACGTCCCCTACTGATAACTCTTCGTACAAGGACTGGATTATCTCCTTTTCAGTACCTCCCCAGTACACAAGTGATATGTCTCCGGTGCTATCACCCACTGTCAGTCTGAAGAACCAGCCTCTGGTGTACTCTTTAGGTGGTATCTTGCTCCTGACGGCAAACTTTTCATTTATCTCACGGCCCTCGATCAGGTCTTCAACGTATGTCTTTTTCTCCATACTATCACTTCCACATCCAATCCGATTGATTATTTAAGTTTTTTCGCATCCCACGACCCATATCCCAACAGCACCGCATATCTCGCATTGTACAGGTACGGATGCTGCCAGCCGCCGTCGGCCACACCGTATTCCATCTCGTAAGATGTGGGCATACCATCCCTAGACATGTCGTCTGCGTTCTCGTTAAGCACACCATCACCTGACATATCGTACGACCCTACCAGATTGCCATCCGCATCCCTGTCCAACCATGGATCGTGGAGTGCCGCCCATGCTATACGTTCGACGTAGTACGGCGAATCGGGGTCCACCAGATCAACGTGGTTGATCCTACCGTTTCCGCTCATGTCGTAATCCTTTGGTATCAGATCTACCGAGTCTATCTGGCCGTCGAAATCGGTGTCCGGGTTTAAAGGATCTGTTCCTACCTCATTTATCTCCTCGTAATCGGTCAAACCGTCCCCATCGGTATCCGGACTCAGCGGGTCAGTGCCGTGCCTCCACATCTCGTTACCCTCAACACAAATTATCCAGATCATTCTATCCCTATCCTCTTGTACACATATCCAGTGGTAACGATGATTTTGAGGAGAATCAATAATGCAAAGACCAAAGCTATGTGAGAATAATTGATATATGGTGTGACGAATATGAGTGAGGACACCAATGGGATGAAACTCAAGCCGTAGATACTGTACTCGATAAGGCCTTTACGTGGGATCAGTCTCATATCGTAACCTAGAAGGATCAGTGTGAAAAAAATTCCAAAAAGAATTCTGGTGATCCCAATCGTTGTTTCGAGAGAAAGGATTGAGAAACCACGAGGAAAATTTAAAAAGAAGAAAGGTAGAAGTATTACTCCGAATAAAATATATCCGCAATCGGCGATTCTATGTTTAGAGGATAACGCTAAAAAAGTAGCACCCCACACAGATAAGACTATCGAAGGTATAAGGTCATAAAATAAAGCGGTAGCATATCTCATATCTTTTGCAGTGAATAAGATGTAAATGCAAGTAATTAACAGGAGTCCCCCGGTAACATATAACACGATTGTTCCAACATTTCCCTCGTCCTTTTTAAATATCTTTTTTTCCTTTACAAAACGACTATCAAACTCCTCAAAGGCTTTTTCTTCACGTTCGTAGTCATTTCTGAGTTTTAATAGGTATATCATAGTCAGAGATAATAGAATTGCTAACAAGATAACGTATTCATTATAAGTAGAAACAATGGCCCCAAGTGTATAAGAATTGCCAAAACGTTTTAAATGAGAGATGAAAAGTATTATAGATAATGAGGGATATAACAAAAAGCCAAGAGAAACTACTGATTTCCCTTCCCTTAACGGTATAATAAAATCGATAATTAGGAGTAAACATATAAAAATGGCTGAAACATTCAGGAGAAAAATGGGGAGACCTATCAACAAGCCACCCCCTAAAGGCAAATAAATAAATAACAAAAATACTAACAAGAAGAAAATCAAAGCTACTCTACTTACCAATCTTTTGTTTGATTCAGATTCATAGTTACGCACTAAGATATATGCTGAAACAAGGCTGAAAGAGGGGATTAGAGGTAGAAACCATATATTAATCATTATTAATATACCCACTATCGGTAATATCAAGAAGTCTTTATGATCCATATATAGTCCTCCTTATTAAGGCCATTTGTCCAACGACACCTCCCTCCATCTCATCCCCTCGACCCATATAAATGCTTGAGGACCTTGGGGTAATGGTAGATCATGAGGTTTTGAATGACGGAAAACTGGTCCAGGTACACTTCCGCTATCGCCACCCCATTTACCCTGAAACTTCCACCACGGATTGTTAACAAGTAATGTGAGTTCATAATCATCTGAACATATATACACCCCGTTTCCAAAGTGTAAATCTCTTGTTACCACATACTCTTTCCGACCACTCTCAAAGTAACTCGCGTGAGAACCTTTAGCTACATATACTATTGGGCTATCATCTTCCTTTTCTATATCCCACCAATATGCCCACTCACCTCCATAGTGCTGTGAATAACCAACAAATAACGGATCTCCATATGGTGTTAGTTCTATTTGTATCATTTCCCAGTCACCTTCGTGCTTACCCTCCCATGGTTTATCATCATATACATAAAAGAACCAATACTGTATTACAATCCAATCGTCCCTTACAGTAGCCACCCGTGAGTACACGTTATAGTCGTGTGGCTCTACTGCATCACCATCGATAGCTAAATAGTTTTCAGGATCTGGATGTTCTGCTAGATCTTGAGATGTTACCTCGTCCTTAATCAACATACCATCACCGTCGTAGAGACTTGATTGTTCTAAAAAGTTTTCTATACGCGTCGGGAAGAAGGTTTCTCCTTCATTGA
>CAZAMQ010000061.1:0-13856 GCA_964486225.1 uncultured Thermoplasmata archaeon
CGTGATTCTTCGGAATGGATTATTCCCACTCTCACTCGTTCAAAGAACTCGTGATCTACAGGAAAGGAAGAAACTTTCCTGTGACATCGGGAATTTGATTCCCGAAATGTCTTCAGGAACACGATGTGTTCCTTCGACTTTTTCACTTTTCTCGCTACACTCGTAAAGCAAAAAAGTGTGCCAGGAACAGGTTCCTGCTATTTCCGCCTTTTCTCGTTTCACTCAAAAAGGTCGAAAATGCGGGGGGAGGGATTTGAACCCCGATTTACGGGTAAATCTTGTTATTCACTCTATTCTGAATGTTTTTCAAGTCAACGGTGACCTCTCTAAGCTACCGGAACACGACTAAAGGTATACTCGGCGGACCTTCAATCGCCCGGGTCTATGATCCTGATGTCCGGGTATACCAAATTATAGTATCAATCGTACCGATATTTCTCCATATACATCAATGACGATTCGTCCGCTATAGGTTCGGTAGGCATGGACGGACGGCGGCTGTCTTCTATAGGTGCCGGTAGATCTCCGACTTCGGGTCTCTGAAGGTGTCTCTCCTCGTCGCTCTGAGCACCTCCGCCGCCCTCGTACAGCTCGTAGTAGCCTCTAGTAAACAGCATGAAGTTTCGCAGCCGAAAAAGTGGCAGTTATCACCGCAAAGCACATAAAAATGACTAATGTTGCATTCCCCTTCTTCATGTTAATCACAAAGGTATATATATTATATACGTGTATAATATACAAGTCTTTCCGAAAACACATATATAGGTATAATATCCTTTAGTTGTTACATGACGGTGAAGAAAATGCCCCACGAAAGATCCAAGATATTTGCCATCGGTATCACATTTATTTTAGTCATGACTGTAATTCCATTCACTACCACAGGGATATCAAAGGGTAGATCTACCATCTGCCAAAACGAACCCATCGAGATATCTACCGTGGAAGAGCTGCAGGCCATGCGGGACGATCTCGAGGCGGACTATGTGCTGGAGAACGATATCGATGCTAGTGCGACGAGAGAGTGGAACGATGGTGCGGGATTCGAACCCATTGGTACTGGACCATGGGATGAACCCGACAACCATTTCACCGGAAGTTTTGATAGACAAAGCCACACCATCACCGGATTATACATATACCGGCCGAATACAGACTACGTGGGTATTTTTGGATTCGTCGGTTCGGACGGTGAAGTTCGCAACGTTGGTGTGGTAAATGCATATGTGAGCGGAAACGAACGTGTAGGCGGGCTCGTAGGAAGTATTATGGTACGGTCCACGGTGACTAACTCGTATGCCACCGGTGACGTGAGCGGAACCAACCATGTAGGCGGGTTCGTTTGGAGGGAACTTTAGACCCACCATGCCAGGAGTGGGCGGTGGAATTGTGTCGGACTCGTATGCCACCGGTGGCGTGAGTGGAGATGACAATGTAGGCGGGCTCGTTGGATTGAACGAAGGAGGCACGGTGTCCAACTCATATGCCACAGGGAACGTGAGCGGATGCGACAATGTAGGCGGGCTGATTGGCAGTAACAGGGCAATATATCATATCAGACCCGTGGTGTCGAATTCGTACTGGGATGTTGAATCGTCCGGTATTGACGAAAGTGAGGGGGGTATTGGTCTGACCACCGCACAGATGAAGAACAATGAAACCTTCATCGACGCGGGTTGGGACTTCGAGGACACCTGGAGTATCGACGAGGATAGGAACGACGGCTACCCATATCTGCAGTGGCAGGAGTTCGACGAGGAAGGTTCATCGAACGAGCTCATACTCGGCATCATCATCATGATCATAGTGATCGGATGCGTGGTGTTCTTCGTGCTGCGGAAGAGAGGATCAACGATACTGTCGTATCCATCACGGATAAGGAGAAAACCATCGTTGATTGCCTTGATAAACCACAGCACTGCGGAGGTGTGGTCGAAGTGATAAAGGGCCTCAACGAGAAAGATTACGATCCTACTCGGTTAGTAGATTATGCGAAAAGGATAGGGAACACCGGTGTGATAAGACGACTGGGGTTTTTGAACGATTACTACGGACTGGATATTGAGGTTCCCCCTCTGGACAATTCTATACGAAATTATCTTATCCTGGATACGGTAATGCCTGAAGAAGGTCATAAAAACAGCAAGTGGAGATTGATAATTAACATGAGGGAACGGGATCTGGAGGAAGTTAGATGATCAATATAGATGAGATAAAAGAGATAGGGAGGGATTCCAGTCAGAATATTCACTCCATTCATATTCTAACATCTCTCAAATCAAAGATTTGTTCACGAACCAAGGTTCTCATCAAATAGATAAGCTGGGGGAGGGATTCGAACCCTCGGATAACCGCTCTGCAGGCGGTCACATTAGCCTCTCTGTCACCCCAGCGTGGCGAGTTCGGATAACACACATAGTCTGCTATAACCTTTATGGTTTCCTCTCCACGTAAGCATCATAGGTGTTCTCTAACAAAGAAAGTACCGTAGTAGGACCAACACCTCCGGGAACTGGTGTTATCTTTGATACCTTTTTCTTCACACCGTCATAGTCAACATCACCTACCAGTTCTCCACTATCAAGACGGTTCATTCCAACGTCGATCACAACCGAATGGGAAGAAACCATGTCAGCTTTGATGAGTCCGGGTACCCCTGCGGCTGAGATGATCACATCCGCCGCCAAGGTGTGGTCGGAAAGGTTTCGTGTGTACTCGTGCACAACGGTCACTGTTGCATGCCTATTGAGAAGGAGTATAGCCATGGGCTTTCCAACTATCATGCTGTGGCTTACGATGCATACCTCGGCCCCCTTCAATTCGACTTCCTCATGATCCAACATCGTCAATATGCCCTTGGGTGTGCAGGGAATTCTTCTTCCTTCACCAGCTATCAGGCCGCCTAAATTTACAGGGCTCATTCCTTCAACATCCTTCACAGGAGCGATTTGTGCCATGAGCACTTTTGGATCTATATCCTCGGGTAAAGGTAGCTGTAAAAGTATGCCGTCGATATCATCATCTTTGTTCAAAGATTTAATCTGCTCACGTAGATCCCTCTCGCTCATCCCCACATCGTACTTATGCGTAACCGTTTCTATGCCCACTCTTTTGCAACCTCGATTCTTAACACCGAGATATACTTCGGAACCTTCGTCTTGACCTACAAATATGGTATCCAATCTGGGCGGCCGTCGAGCCTTAGCTATCTTCTCTTTTAGAGCGTCTTCCCTTTGAGTCGCTATCTTTTTTCCATCGATTATACCTGCCATGATCATCACTTGGATATCCAATCCGGGTATTTCGGGTTCTCCGCCTTCATATGTTTGGAATATGATTTTATGTCTATTACCGGTGTACCGTCCAAGAAGTCCAAACCCTTTACCGTTAAAATATTATCGTTTCGCTCGATCAGTTCGCAGACGGTGATCCCGATAGGGTTCGGCCTTACTGGCGAACGAGTGGCGAACACGCCTGTGAGTGGATTTTCAGGGTTCCTCATGGGGTGAAGCTGTCTTATGGTTCGATCGCTTTTGTGGAGCCACGAAACGACCACTACGTGTGAATGTCCCTCTATACCTAACAATGCTTCAACGTGGTCTTGATGGATAACTATCTTTGAGTTCTTATCGTTGTAATCCTTGGGTATATCATCCGTAAAATCGTTCTCGACCACCCCTATCTCGATCAACTCGAATTTACCATCAATTGGAGTATTCATGAAGGTGATAAATCAACTGTTTGTTATAATCGTTACGGCTGACACCCATAAACTTTTTAGTTTTATACATTACTAAGTAAAGCGATTGATATGAATGTGGTAGAGAAATACCCCTTGGAGAAGCTGGCTAGATTACCTGAATTTTATCATCCGACCGCCTCACCGGATGGAAAAAAGATCGCCTTCTACTGGGATATATCCGGAAGGAACGAACTTTACTTGTTAGATAGGAAGAGCGGTGATATACGACAACTGAGCAGTGGAAACGTTCCCAGGAATGCAAGGTGGTTCATCATGTGGGATGGTGCAGGAAAGAAGATACTGTTTCACAAAGACGACGCAGGGAACGAGCAGAACAACATATATTCCATAGATATGGAAGGCAAAGTGAAAAAAGAGGTAGAGATGGACGGTCAGTGCATCCTCCAAGATGTAAGTCCGGACAATGAATATATACTGTTTTCAAGCGACAGGGACGAGCAGCTCAACCTTTTCAGATACTCTTTAAACAGCGGTGAGATCGAAAAATTGACGGAGTACAAATTACCGGTTTGGAGAGGGGTTTACAGCCCAGACGGAAGATGGATAGCCTACCAGGCCAACGAGTCCGATGACATGCGAAATAAAGATATATATCTCTGCAGGGCCGATGGAACCGATAAAAGAAAACTAGATATCGGCGAAGAAGGAACAGAGAACGCTCCGGTCCGCTGGTCTCCGGATGGAAAAAGACTGCTGGTGACAGATGATACAGAGGATATGGTTACACCCGGTGTATATTATTTAAGTGAAGACAGAGTCCGCTGGTTGGGTAGTGGTGAATACGAGGAGAGGCCAGTGGCCTACGCTCCTGAAGGAGATGGTTTTCTCGGGTTCAGGATCAGGGATGCCTCATGGATACCGATCTACTTTACATCCGAGGGAGAAATAAGAGAACTCGAACTAAAAGAAGGCGTGAGTGGTTTTCCCTTCAGCGGCAGCGGAGGAGTATTCGTTACCCAGGATTCTTTCATAGTCTCTCACACCGACTCGGATAAAAGAAAGGAGCTATTGGAATATGATCTGGAGACGGATGAATACATAGTACTTATCGAAGCGGAATACGGTGATCTGAATCCAGACGCGTTCGTTTCCGCAGAGTATGTCAGATATAGATCATACGATGGATTGGAGATCGGAGCTCTGCTCTATGATTCAGGAGTAAGACCTTCTCCAACAGTGGTCATGGTGCACGGGGGCCCACATGGTCAATCGATGATGGGGTTCAACATCTACGCTCAATTTTTGGCCAGCAGGGGCTACACCGTTTTGCAGCCGAATTACAGGGGTTCCATAGGCCGCGGCCGGAAATTCAAAAGGATGATACATATGGATTGGGGCGGTAAGGAACAGGATGATATAGCAGCAGGTGCGGAGTGGCTGAAAGAACAAGGTTGGATCGATGAAGACAGGATCGCGGTGTTCGGCGGTTCGTACGGTGGATATTCTGTATACATGCAGATGGTCAAGTACCCCGAGTTGTGGACAACCGGAGTTGCCTGGGTTGGTATAACCGACCTGCATAAGCTCTACGAAGAAGACATGCCTCACTTCCAAGCGATGCTGAGAGAACAGTTGGGTGATCCCGAAGAAAACCACGAGCTGTGGAGAGACAGGAGCCCCATCGAACATATAGAAAAGATGAAAAGACCTATACTGATGATACACGGTGTAAACGACCCTAGATGTCCCATTGAACAGGCGCGGATTTTCAAAGAAGGGCTGGAAAACATGGGCTGGAAAGAAGGTGAAGATTTTGAGCACGAAGAGCTTTCGAAAGAAGGGCACGGTAGTACTGACATAAACCAGAAGATAAGGGCATTCAAGATACTGGAAGATTTTCTGGAAAGAAGACTGTAAAGACGTTTATTCTCTTATCTCAACGGCCTTCTTTGCACCTTCTTCCATATCATCAACGGTCTCGTATCCTGCATCGCTGAGCATCTGTTTGGCTTTGTCTTCGTTAGTTCCCAGCATTCTAACGACCGTAGGTATAGTAGGGTTAAAATCGATGATACCCTGGGCTATTTTGTCACATTGGGTGATACCCCCGAATATATTGAGGTACATCGAGCGAACACCCTCTTTCATGGCGATTATCTCAAGTGCGTGCCGCATATCCTCGGTACCCGCTCCTCCACCAAGGTCCAGGAAACACGAGGCGGCGCCACCGAACTCGGCAACGGCATCCAGGGTTGCCATGACAAGCCCTGCGCCGCTTCCAACGATGCCTATGTCACCGTCAAGGTCAACGTACGCAAGGTCATAATCATCCGCCAGCTTTTCACGCTCGGTAACCACCTGACTTTTCTTCCTGTCGAATTTTTGTCTATACAGTGCGTTATTGTCTATATTGAACACCGCATCTATCGCTAGCAAGCCATCCGGTGTTGAAACCAGGGGGTTGATCTCCGCAAGTTCAGAATCATGATCTTCGAAGGCGGAGTACAATTTGGTGACTATGTTAGACATGGTCTTCATATCTTTACCACTTAAACCGATGGATTCTGCAAGGTATATTGCATCGCTTCGTTGGATGCCGAGAAGAGGGTCGATGGGTTTTTTAGCTATCTTTTCCGGACTCTTTGCAGCTAACTCTTCTATGTTCACTCCACCTTCCGAGCTCATTATCAGAGTCGGGCATCCGGATTCCCTGTCTATCACTATTCCAACGTAATATTCCTGGATTATCTCGGCCTTTTCTACAACTAGGACCTCCTTCACCTTCAATCCCTGTATCTTCATACAGAAGAGTTCCTTTGCCTTTTCAACCGCCTCATGACGGCTATCCGCAAATAAAATACCTCCTGACTTTCCTCTTTTACCCACGGTTACCTGTGCCTTGAGGACGACTGGCTTTTCTACTTCTTTTATCTCTTCCGGCTCGTTAACAAGATACCCTTTAGCTACGGGTATACCGTATTCCTCGAATATCTCTGCAGCTTCATATTCCTGGAGTTTCATATCGAATCACGATTCCTTATGCGACAATCAGGAATAAACAGGTGTTATAAAATAGTTGTGTGAAAAGAGGCTTTGGGACAAAAATATTAGAGGTATAGGTTAAAGTAGATCTGCTTTTTCAGATGTGGATACAACATCACCTACGTAGTATATCGTTTCATATTTCTCTAACAATCGAACGAAGTCTTCTAAATCTTTGCTCCTTAAGATAAACACACCGTTGTACAATTTTCTGTGAGGGATCCTATCCAGCAGACCTTCTCTTTTATAGGTATATTTTCCGTAGTTCGATCTGTCAGTATACCCGTTGAGATCTCTTGATAATTGAACAGATTTGCTATTGTTTTTTTGCTTGTAGACTATTATTTTCCACATACTGCTATATCGTAATAGCAGTAATGTATAAATACTTTGCTCTCTATCCCACAGCACATGCCACAAAAATCGAATCAATCCGTCCTTCGAAAATTGTTAGACGAGATAGAAGAAGATGATTTTGGATTCAAATATGAGGAAAAGGAGCCTGAAACGATAGATTGGACATCGTATGATCAAGCTCAGATAAACGAGATAAATGATATGCTGATAACGATCCGTGACATCGTAGATCAAGCAGTGATCAATCTTGGAATAAAAGAAAAATACGAGAAGATATTAAAGACACCTGGTAGGCCACCAGTATTCCCAGGTGATCTGGCAAAATCTGTTCTCTTACAACAATATTTTCATTCGTCGAACAGAATGACAATAGGTTTGATACTTTTGTTCAAAGAAAAGATGGGTATATCCAAACAATTTTCATACAAAACTGTAGAACGGGCATATGACAACAAATACGTTAAAGACATCTTGGACGAAATAGCACACCTAACCCAGATGCCTATAGAAGATAAGGAACATAATTTTACTACAGATGGGACAGGTCTACCAACCTCTGTCAAGTATAACTATGAGAATGAAAAGTATTGTACTTCTGATAAATCAAAGAACAACCTGGACCAGTTCGAACAGGCAATTATCACGAGCGGATGCAAGTATAAACTGATAGCGGACTTTATCATCACAGATAATCCAAGAGCTGGAGAGGCTCCTTATCTCAAAGAAGCTACACGCAAAATATCTCAAAACTACTCATCAGTAGATCTCTGGACCGCAGATTCCGCTTATATGGCTAGATACAATACTTCAGCTATTGGTAGTATAGGTGCGAAACCAAGGATTTATCCAAAAAAGGATGACACTTTTCGTGCAAAAGGATCACCCGAATGGAAACAAATGCACTATGACTTTATAGAAAACACTCAAGATTGGTTGCGTGAATATCATCAACGCTCGATATCTGAAACGGTTAATTCTGCACTCCTTAGGATGTATCCTAGACCCGTGAAAAGATGGGGGAAACGATTAAATACCTTTTAACACACGCCGTACTCGATGTATGATATCCTGGGGATATTGGCAGCCTTCCTAGTTCTCGGCGTATTTATTTCAAAAAAAGTAGAGTTCGGTATAGCTATGATATCCGCTACTACTGTTCTTCTGATCTTTCTGAACCCTACCCCTGGAGCTCTTAGATGGTTATACGATATATTGCGTGAAAGAGAAACCATCAACCTGGTTGCCATTATACTTCTGATAGGGGCGATCGGTTTCTTATATCGAGATTCAAAACAGATCAACAGGATCATAGAGGAACTTCGTTCTGCCGTGCCGGACAACCGGATGGTCATGGCATCCATTCCAGCCATCTTTGGTCTTATGCCTCTGCCAGGTGGTGCATTGATCTCAGCACCCATGATAGATGACGAAGGAGATCGTCTAGGGCTAGATGGTGTTAATAAGGCATTTATAAACTGGTGGTTCAGACACATTTGGTTCTTCATCTATCCACTCGGATTGGGGTTGATCTTAGCCGCTAGCATATCGGGATTGAACATATACATGATAGCTCTTTTCAATATACCCGTATTTGTCGTTTATGTACTTGTAGGTATACACTTTGGATTGGGTGTTATAAAAAGAGAGAAACATGCCACAGATGGCGGCACCGATTTTATGTTATTACTCTACGATTTCCTCCCTATAATTCTCGCACTATCGTTGAATATTGTATTGTCCGTACCTTTGGTCGTTACCTTATTTATAGCAGTTATAGTATTACTGTTCCAGAACCGTGAAAGTTACGGGCTGGGGGACACAAAAAGGCTTCTGAATGAGGGCATCTCGAAAAATCTTATGCTGTCTGCTGTCGGTATCATGCTCTTCAAGGGTGTTATCGATAGGTCGGGAGCCCTGGTACCGGTCATCGATCTGCTTGAAGGCCGAGTTCCATTGCTTTTAGTTGTAATAATAAGTGCCTTTGCCATGGGCTTACTCTTGGGACAACTTCCAGCAGCAGTGGGTGTTGGTTTACCGGTACTGCTTCCCATGCTTCCGGTAATCAACGTACAAATCGTTGCCATGATTTTTCTGTTCGTACTCCTGGGTTACATAATATCGCCCATACATCTATGCATAGTACTCACCCTCGAGTACTTCGATACCGACATGAAAAGATTTTATCGTAAAGCTGCCCCCTCTATGGCCGTATTAATAGTAGCTATATTCACATGGCTTCTGATAACAGGCACATTGTCACTTTTCTGAGACTCGAGTCTTAACCTGCAATCCATAGTAACTACTTGTATGGTACGTAATCGGGTCCCAGGGTCTCTCTTCCTATCACTATCTTCTGTATGTTGGCACCGCCTTCGGCACCTACACAGTATGACATGACACCGCGCCATGCGGTCTCGAAGATGAATTCCGAACTGTACCCAGCAGCTCCAAGCCAGTGCATTGCATCATCGGCGGTATCTTTGGCAAGGTGAGGTATCTTGTACTTTATCATGGATATCCATTTGGCTATCTCTTTGGGTGAATAGGTTACAGCTTTACCCGTTCTTGCCAGCCATCCTTCCTCGTCGTATCTTACATCCTGCATGGCTGCCACTTTTTTCACCATCAAATTGCCGGCCTCCATCTCGATGTATCGTTCAACGAATTCGAACTGTATCCCTTCGTATTTTGCAAGTGGGTTTCCAAAAGTCTCTCTTTCCTTTATGTAATCCGCAGCCTCTTCCAGTATCCTTCGAGTAACACCCACGGCGCTTGCACCTATGAGGATCCTGGCGTTATCGAAGCCTTCCATGGTATAGTAAAATCCCTTTCCTTCCTCACCCAGCATATGTTCGTGAGGAACTCTTACATCCTCCATTATGAAACCACTGGTTGAGATGGCGTTTCTTCCCGCATCATCGTAGGGTTCCGCCGGTGTCAACCCTTCGGAATCTATAGGCACAAAGAATGCAGTCATGTTTTTATACGGTGCATCGGGTAGTTTAGGCCCTGTGCGTACGTTTACCCAGTAGCCCCCACCGAGCTTTTTCGCTTCCTCAACACCACTGATAAACGTCTTTTCACCGTTAAGTACCCATTCGTCGCCATCTTTTTCACCGGTGCATTTGAAGTTTGATACGTCGGAGCCTCCTCCAGGTTCAGTGGTCGCTATACCAACGAACTTTTCACCGCGTATCGCAGGTTGTACGTACTCTTCTCTTATCTTTTCCGTGGCGTATCTATCTATAGTGAAACCCCACCCGGTACTCACCGCCATGAAACCGGCTGCAGTAGCTATGCTGGGATCGATGTATCCGATCACCTCGGCTATCAATGATTGGTCCTTCCAGTTAAGGCCGAGGCCGCCCCTTTCTTTGGGAACGGTCCCCATTATAACGCCGAGATCAGCCAGTCCCTTGATGATGTCCTTTGGGAAAGGATATCCTTCTCTGTTCATCTTGATAACTCGACCCAGAGGCAGGTTCCGTTCAGCCCAGCGGAGTATACTGCTTTTGAATAGTTTTTGTTCATCCGTCAGATCCCTTTCGTCCCATAGGTTGGTTTCAGCCATTTTATAACACCTTTTTCTACTATATTACAAGATATCTTTTCGAGATTAGAGCACCTATTATAAGTTTTGCATGAATCGATTTGAGATACTCCGATCTGAACGCAACTGAGGTACAAATCCACCAATACGTTTAAAAACGCCTTCCACTTCCCAACTATAGAAACCTTTCATCAAACGCAGGAGAGATTTAAATGAAAGAAGCATTTATAATATCCGCCGTGAGAACGGCGATAGGCAGGTTTAACGGGACGTTATCGGGCTTCTCCGCAATGAAGCTTGGGAGTTTTGCTATCGTTGAAGCAGTTAAGCGAGCAGGTATAAACAAGGATGATGTTCAGGAAGTGCTTATGGGTAACGTTGTCTCCGCAGGTTTGGGTCAGAATCCGGCGAGGCAGGCTGCCATAGGAGCTGATATCCCGGTGGAAGCCGGAGCAACGACCGTGAACAAAGTTTGCGGCTCAGGTCTAAAAACCGTTATGTTTGCAGCCAACAGCATAAAAGTCGGAGAATACGACACCATAATCGCCGGTGGTATGGAGAACATGACCCGGGCACCTTACGTGCTCAGGAAGGCAAGGAACGGTTATCGACTGGGTAACGGAAAGATAATCGACTCAATGGTCAACGACGGCCTCTGGGACATCTACAATGATTTTCATATGGGCTTAACAGGAGAGAGTGTTGCGGAACATTACGACCTTTCCAGGGAGGAGATAGATAAATTCGCCCTTAGAAGTCACCAACTGGCAGCTATAGCAACTGAAGAAGGTAAATTCGACGATGAGATCTTTTCGATAGAAGTCCCCCAGCGGAAGGCCGACCCGATTCTATTCTGTAAAGACGAAGGGATAAGACCGGACACCACTTTAGAAAAACTAGCTAGGCTAAAACCAGCCTTCACAAAAGGCGGATTGGTCACACCTGGTAATGCATCGCAGATATCCGACGGTGCTTCCGCAGTGGTTGTGATGAGCAAGGATAAAGCGAATGAACTCAGTCTTGAACCGATGGCAAAGATAGTGGACTATAACACCGCGGGAGTTGCGCCGGAAGATGTGATGGAAGCTCCCGTGCCAGCCATAAAAGATCTGTTGAAAAGGAACGACCTTTCCATCGACGACTTGGATCTGATAGAGCACAACGAGGCCTTTGCTTCGGCTTCCCTGGCCATACAGAGGGAATTTGACATACCTGAAGATAAATTCAACGTCCACGGAGGCGCAGTAGCCCTGGGGCACCCCATAGGATGCAGTGGTGCAAGAGTCTTGACTACACTCCTATATGCGATGAAGAGTAGAGATGCACATAGAGGTCTTGCTACGTTGTGTCTAGGTGGCGGAAATGCAGTAACGATGATAGTAGAGATGTGATAAAATGAAGATAAAAAAAATTGGAGTAGTGGGCGCAGGGACCATGGGTCATGGTATAGCCCTTGTGTCTGCTCAAACAGGTTATGACGTTGTGATGAGAGACATCGAGCAGGAATATGTTGATAATGGCATGAAAGGTATAAACAAATTCCTGTCCAAGGGAGTCGAAAAGGGCAAGATATCCGAGGAGGATAAGGAAAAGGTACTATCACGTATCACCGGTACCGTGGATATGACTGACCTTAAGGACTGTGACCTGGTCATCGAGGCGGTCATCGAAGATGTGAATATAAAAGAAAAAGTATTCACCGAACTGGATGAGCTCTGTGGCTCCGATACGATACTGGCATCTAACACATCTACAATACCCATTACAAAGATGGCTTCCTTCACAAAGAGACCGGACAAATTCATCGGGATGCACTTCATGAACCCGGTACCACTGATGAAACTGGTAGAGGTGATCCGTGGACTGCGTACATCCGATGAAACAACGGATATAATAATTGAGCTCTCCGAAGAGATGGGAAAGATTCCCGTTGAGGTGAACGACTCTCCCGGATTCGTCTCCAACCGTGTTTTGATACCCATGATAAACGAAGCCATATATTGTCTGCAGAACGGTGTTGCGGAGGCTGAAAACATCGATCAAATCATGAAGCTTGGGATGAATCACCCAATGGGACCATTGGCCCTGGGGGATCTGATAGGTCTGGATACCGTACTTCACATAATGGAAGTTCTCTACAACGAGTTCAACGATTCCAAGTACAGGCCGTGTCCGTTACTGAAAACCATGGTGCGTGCGGGATACCTGGGTAGAAAGACCGGTAGAGGTTTCTTCGATTATTCAAAGTAGGTGTAGTAGATGATAGACATAAAAAAGGAGAACGGTATAGCGGTAATCTACATTGATAACCCGCCGATGAACGTACTTTGTAATGAATTGCTCAATGAACTGCACCAAGCACTTAAAAAGCTGGAAGAAGTCGATGACTTACGTGCAGTAGTTGTAACTGGTAAAGGCAGGGCCTTCGTAGCTGGAGCGGACATCAAGGAGATGAAGGAGATGTCATTTGACGATGCCTGGCAATTCGCCGAACTGGGTCAGAGTGCATTGACCCGTCTGGAGGAACTTCCGGTCCCTGTTATAGCGGCTGTTAACGGTTTTGCCTTAGGTGGAGGTACGGAATTGGCACTTGCATGTGATATAAGGATCGCATCGGAGGCCGCCAAGTTCGGGCAGCCTGAAGTCAACCTAGGCGTTATACCCGGTTTCGGAGGTGCCCAAAGGTTAGCACGCTGCATCGGTCCCGGTAAAGCAAAGGAATTGATCTACACCGGCGATATAATCGGTGCGGATAAGGCCTACGAGATCGGACTGATACAGCATTTAGTCAGAGGCTACAAACTGGACGAAAACGGTGAACAGGTAAAGGACGAAAAGGAACGTCCCGTTCAGGATAACGAACCGGTACTGGAGGCAGCGATGAAGATGGCATCGAAGATCGCCGAGAAAGGTCCCGTTGCTATCAATAACGCCAAAATAGCCATCAACGAAGGTATCGACATGTCGCTTTATGAAGGTCTCGAGCTTGAGGCCGAGCTATTCTCCGAACTATTCGATACTCATGATCAGAAGGAAGGCATGGAAGCCTTCATAGATAAAAGAAAGCCCGAGTTCAAGGGCGAATAAAGAATAATGTTTACCCAAAACCAGACAGATAGGTGTTAAAAATGAGCATGATTGACCTTACGTCCATGGCCGAACCGGAGGCCGAAGGACAGAAGAAAGTGAACGATATAATGGCGG
>CAZAMQ010000062.1:0-13835 GCA_964486225.1 uncultured Thermoplasmata archaeon
TCGGATCGTCACCTACATTTCCGGCTTCTTTATCCGTCCATACAAGACTGAACTTCAGTGGTACTCCTTCCCTATCGGGTATGATCAGGTGTTCGTGTATTTGTCCACTTTCATCGAATACATGTTCCTGGTCATACAGATAAAAGGGCACGGGATCTTCCAATGGTCGTTCCAACTTCGAGATATCAACAATGCCCCAGCCTTCGTCTTGGTTAGGTATGGGACCGGTGTTGCCGTTTTCGTTGCACAGGTCGTTTGCTGTGTTGATGAGTAAAGCCTTTACCATCGCCGGGCTCGGACTACTTCCGTGGTTCACCTCGTACCATTCCACCGTGACCGCTGCTGCACCTCCGACCGCCGGATTTGCCATGGAAGTACCCTGAAAATTTGTATAACCCCATTCTGGGACGAGATAATTCTCATCCCAGAATACCATAGTTGATGAAACTCCTTCACCTGGGGCTACAACATCGGGTTTGATACGGTTGTCCGCTGTCCAACCACGAGAACTTAAATCCGCCACATTTTCAAATCCGGATCTTGCCCCCACACTAATAACATTCTTTCCTGTTGCCGGAGTTGTAATCTTAGTAAACGAAGGGCCTGAGTTGCCAGCAGATACCGTAACCACCATATCGAAATCCCTAACACCTTTATCGTAACGGGATGCACGACTGTCGTATGATCCATCCGGACTGTAACCCCATGAATTAGAGTGTACATGTGCGCCACCCAGATACCCTTTGTAGATTATATCGTAGGTGTCTGAAGGGCCCGTCCAGGCGTTATGAGGTCCTTCAAATATCTTTATAGCATATAATTCCGAAGAAGGAGCTGAACCCTGGCCTGCATAATAGTCATCAATGGTTTCTTGGGTACCTTCAAAAGTGTTACCCGCGGCAGAGCCTGCGACATGAGTACCATGACCCGTTTGATCCCACCAGACGTTGCTATTCGGATCGTATGAATATCCGCCGATAACCCTACTTTGGAAATCGGGGTGTTGATTGTTAGTATTGCCAGTTCCAATTCCTGAATCTGCAATGGCTATGATTACTTCGTCACCGGTGTAGCCGATTTGATTCATGTATGAACCGTAATCACCGTGTTTTCGGTAAGGTGTATCGGGATTATCATCCTCGTCATCAAAGTACCAGCGACCTCCTCCTACCTCCTGGGTCTCCTTCTCACCCAACAGTTGAGGTTCACCATATTCTTGTATAAAATCCACATCCTCTATTCGAGCTAATTCATACAGTGAGCTTTTTAAACTCGCCTCGGCATTGACCAAATATCCGCCGCCGCCCTTCAACTCTGTAAAGGACCGTGAATCCACGGTGTTTAGTACTTTCTCGATGTTACTTGTACTTGTACCTGAAACCAAGCCAACGACTATGTTACCAGCCTCCAGCCCCGGCTGTATCTTGTAGTACGGATGGTATATACCGACCCAGTCCACAAAGTACAGTTCGGATATCTCGCTCGCGAGTTCCGGAGTCATCCGCACTCGGTATGCATGATTGTGCATGTAGTTCAATACCTGCACACCCATGCCCTCTATTATCGGCCGCCAACCCTGTGCCACGGGGCCTACCATGTGTACGATGTACTGTCCCTTAACACCGGGTTCATATCCGTCCACTCTCAGGTTTGCGGGTATCTCGGGCTCGCCTACCGTAAAGTCGAACTCTAAGCCGCCCACGTATATAGTGGTTCTCTTCGGTAGTGAGTCCACAGAGACACCGTAGCTCTCCAGAATCTCTATGGATGCTCCATCCGCTCCGATCAGGACGTGATTATCATAATACTCTATGATCTCAACGTTCAGACTGTCCAAGAGCTCATGTTCATTGGTCCGATTCAGTTCAACTAGCACTATTTCCACACCAGTGCTGTCTTCCTGCCCCGCTACACCTCCGAATGACAGCGATACCACAACTAGCATCAAAACCGTCATCAGAGTTATCGTTCTTTTCTCTATTTCTTTCATGTTCATCCTTTCCTTTTTCTCTTTTTTTGGTTTATTTCACCGAACCACTTATATACATACACATATATATATATAAACCTTTCGGTCAAAGGTTTGATTTTTTATACAAAGGTTTTTATTTATACTTGCACCGCCGTGCAACCATCCCTTCCACCATGCTTTTTATATACAAGCCCTATTACCATCGGATGTCGGATAAATACCTGATGACCACCACCGTCGGCAGTTTCCCCGCCCTTCCATCGAAAAAACAGTTCATGGATGCATATCCCAAGGGTCCCGATCCCTTCGAAACGTGCATACGTGAAGCTGTGAACGTACAGCTGGACGCAGGAATCGAGCTCGTTACCGACGGTCAGACAAGGAACGACATGATCAGGCTCTATGCAAGGGGTCTGAGGGGGTTCAGGATAAGGGAACGTATCAGCATCGTGGGCGATATAGCCTACAAAGGTGATATCACCGTCGCCGACCAAAAATATATTCGGACGATCATACCCGAAGACATCGGGGTGAAGGGAGTGATCACCGGTCCGGTAACGCTGGTGAATAGCGTTGAGGACACCCACTATCACGACACTCGTGAAGCGGTGATGGATACTGCCGCCGCCCTTGCAAAGGAGGCGACGGCACTGGCGAAAATTTGTGACGTCATCCAGATGGACGAACCCTTCCTTTCCGTCGAATATCCGGAGTTTGCGTCGGAAGCGATCGAAAAGGTATTTCACTACATGGACGTACCGACGGCACTGCACGTATGCGGCGACGTCTCCACCATCGCACCCGAACTGGTGGAACTGCCCGTGGACATACTGGACCACGAGTTCGCCGCCAACCCCCAACTCTTCGACGTCTACGGGGATATCGACCACCCAAAGCGCATGGCCGTCGGTGTGATCACCACGGACCCCGAACAGGAGTCAGTTGATACCGTGATCGGCAGGATACGAAGAGCTCATGAGATATTCGGGAAAAGATGCATGATAGACCCCGATTGCGGCCTTCGTATGCTGGAGTCGGAAATGGCCAGGGAGAAGCTGGAGTGTATGGTGAAGGCACGGGACAAATTTATGGAGGAGATCAAGGAATGAAGGAGATCGAGCTGATAGATGCGGAAGAGGATCGAAAGGTGACCCTCGACCCCAAGGGTTTTTTCGTTATCTTTCTGAAGGACGATGCTATCATGGTAGAACATTACCGGAACGTAAACAAGGGAGGCAGGTTAAAGGTAGAAACGGGAGAGCTCACCAGGGTGATAAGGGGAAATTCAGCCAAGGCCATATGCGACACCTTCATGAGAGAAGAACTGATCTCCAGGATGGACCATATGGCATACCTTAGCCGTGAACTTCAGAAGGCGGAGCTGGCGTTGATCCACGGCCTTGAATACGAGCAATCAAAACCTCTAAAGGTTTGATGTCCGAAAAACTCTTTATATACGCCCTTTGATTCAGCAGGCAGGTGTACCAAGCTTGGAGATACACACGAATGAAAGACCCTGGGACCTTCTGGTCATCGTACTAATGACGCTACTTTTACTACTGGTAGTAGCGGTCAATCCGGGAACCCTACTGCAGACGATATTAGGACTGCCGTTTCTACTGTTCATACCCGGATACGCTCTGATCTCGGCACTCTTCCCGGAAGATGAACCTCTGGACCATGTGGAGAGATTGGCTCTCTCCTTTGGACTGAGTATCGCTCTAACACCTCTCACCGGCCTGTTACTGAATTACATATGGGAGATCTCACTAGCACCTATACTGATATCTCTATCGACACTGATACTTGCACTTATCGGACTCGCCTACCTCCGCAGACTCGAGATACCCATTGAGGAACGGTTCGACATAAACCTTAGAATCGATAAACCCAACTGGAGTGAATATGATACCATCGACAAGTTATTGGCTGTCGGCACCGTTATACTGCTGATATCTTCCGTGGCACTTGCCGCGCACATAATAACCACACCCAGGACCGGAGAGAGGTTCACTGAATTTTACATACTGGGTCCTGAGGGTATGGCTGATGATTACCAGACATCGTTGACAGTAAACCAGAGTTCGCATCTAATTATAGGCATAATAAACAGAGAGCATCAAGATATGAATTATGATCTCGGGATCGGCCTGGGACTTCATCCCGAGAATATGACACGGACGGAAGATATGCCCAACGACTTTGAGTTCTCACTCACAAATGAAACTTACCAGTCCACCAACGTGATTATTGAGCATCATGAGAGGTGGGAACAGCACATGAACATCTCGGTCTCGGAACCCGGTAGTTACCGTTTATCATTTTTCCTTATTGTAGAGGAGGAGATTTACCGAACTTTACACCTATGGATAGAGGTTTCAGAGGAGAGTTGATATGTCGGATATTCAACTTTCCAAACGCGGCAAGATATTATTATTAATCCCTATGTATCTGATGATATTGGGATTTCTGCTCCAAGAGCCCTATTCGGTGATCATCGCTGCCGCCTTGTTGTCCCTTTTTTTATATTCTCGATCCTATCTGTCTCGAACAGTGCACACCTTGGATGTGGTCGATGAACTGGAACCGGGGATGAAGTCGGTGGATGAATCCTTTATGTTATGGCAAAAAATCATTTCTGAAAGAACTTTAAAAATTCGTGCAGTACCGATATATAAAGACGGTATAGCCGCGGAAAACGAAGAGCGGATCGAAGTTACTTCGCCGGCAAAACTGAATCACCGTTTGATACCAAAGCGGAGGGGGTATCTCAAGGTAGGCGGACTTGAGGGCTGTGTCTATGATCCCATGGAGTTGTACAAGATACCACTCAAGCGAAAGCCCTCATCTTTGGTAGTAGTTCAAAGTTCAAAGGACGCCATCAGACGGGCGAAGGCTTATGCAAGAAGAAGTCACATCGAAGAACTGATACAAGATTATCAAAGATACACCACCACTTCGGGCGAGCTTGAGGAGATAAGAGAGTACCAGCCGGGAGATAAACTCAAAGATATCCACTGGAGGTCCGCATCAAAATTCCAGAAGTACATGACCAAAGTGTACGAGAAGATGGCTATGGTGGAGATTCATATCCTCCTTGACTGCGGGCCCTCCATGAGGCGTAAATCGGGTGGTGATATAAACAAGATGGAGCATTCCATATTCGTCGCTTTGGAGATATTGAAGAAATTCGAGATAGCTGGCCATGATATCGGCCTTACCGCCTTTGACCACAAGAGCGTTCTTTTCCATCAAAAACCTGATCATCGCCATAGAACTTTCAACAGAATCTACGAGAAGATGGCGGAACTACCATCGCCTATCAAGAGCAGCGGATATACCTCTTACAGATACCGGGAGGATATAGACTCATCTTATCTATCCAACGCAGAAAAGGAATTTTCTAAAAGGGTAGGCGGAATAATCTCGAGGACATCCACCGATGAACTTGCCGGTATAGTCACCACGGTAAAGATGATCAAATCAGGCAGCGGTAAGAGAACCTTGGTGGTATTAATCACGGACCTTGAGATCAACACCGGTCTCACCCTGAAGACCGTAGAAAAGATGAAGGCCTTGGGAAATGATATTTGGGTGATAGTGCCCTTCAGCCCGTGGTATGAAGTGGAGGAACCTGATAAGGACACACTTGAAAAAACGTATATCGACTATGAACGTTTGGAGCGCATACTATTGAAGCTGTACCGGGCAGGTGCCTTGGTTTTTGAGCTTTATCCGTACAAAGAGGGGTTGAAGATACTCTTGGAGAAGGAGCGTGGTAAGAGATGAATACCCGTGAAACCGTTGTACACATGGTCGGCGTAATCGTTGCCCTATCCGTGCTGTACCATTCCCGAGAGGGTTTTTTGGCCCTGGGGGTCATAATGCCGGTGGCATTGGTTTCCATAGGTGAACGCATGGAGAATAAATCCATTCAGATCCTAGGTCTTGGAGTAGTTTCATTCATCATACCCTATCTGATCAGTTCCCGCGGTATGGGTGAGCTTTCCCCACTTATCTTCTTCATCGTCACGCTAGCCGTACCACTGGTGTTGTACTGGGGTATTACACTGTCCTCCTCTTTTACTCCGGATCACTTGGCGCTCATCAATTCAGGAACATATTTAGTGACCGTACTGCTTACATTCTACCTGTTTACATTCATATTCGATATCGGTGAATATGTCTTAGATGCGAGTAACACGGCACCTCAATCATTGATATTGATAGCCTCGTCATTGTTGGTCTTGATGCCATACTATATATACGTTGAGCTCAAGCATTTTTAAAGCGGCCTTTAGGCGCCTCCACTCCATTTTCTAATATCTCATTTACTATGGTATGACTGTTTATACCTTCTAATTCTGCATCTACCGTGAGTATCAAACGATGTGGTATCACCTTTTTCGTTGCACTCTTAACATCGTCAGGTATCACATAATCCCTGCCGTTTATCAGTGCAGTTGCTTTGGATGCGTATAAAAGATGTTCTCCTGCCCTGGGGCTAGCACCCAGTGCTAGATGCTCTTCATTCCTTGTTTCGATGATGATATCGTGTATGTATTCAAGGACATTCTCGGATATGTGAACATTCCTATGTATCCCGCTGTACTTAAGACCCGTTCCTTGGCTAACTAAATCCGAATCCAGGTCTTCAACTCTGCTCTTATACCGCAGCATGTTCAATTCTTTTTCCGGATCTAAATACCCCATGTCTGATTTTATCATAAACCGATCGAGCTGCGCTTCCGGAAGTGGGTAAACCCCTTCGGTTTCTATGGGGTTCTTTGTCGCTATAACAAAAAAAGGCTTCGGAAGCGGATGTGTAGTCCCTTCTATCGTGGCTTGTTTTTCCTGCATAGCTTCGATGAGTGCGGATTGTGTCTTTGGGGGTGCACGATTGATCTCGTCGGCCATGAGCACCTGTGCAAAGACGGGCCCCTTTCGTAGCTCGAAAGTTCCCTCCTTCATGTCATAATAATAGTGACCTAGAACGTCTGCAGGTAGTGTGTCCTGGGTGAACTGGACACGTTCATAGGATAAACTGGTGACTTGAGCAAATACTTTGATTAGAGTGGTCTTGGCTACTCCGGGCACCCCTTCTATCAACAGGTGCCCGCCGGTCATTAGGCAGATAAGAAAGTCATCCACGGTGTCTTCGTATCCGATAACTACTTTGCCTATCTCATCCTTTATCTTCGAGAATTCCTTCTGGTAATTTTTCTTAATCCTGGTCAAATCAATCATCTCTTTCTTTGGTGGGCATGGGGAATCTGTCATGGATCATCTTCAGTTTATGCTCGTCCCAATCGGGATGCATATTTAATAATTTTGTAATGTAATCGTCGGTTTCCTCTGCCCGTCCTAGTAAAATATTTTGTTTTATCCAATGAACAGCACTCTTTTTGTAACCGGGTATGACTATGAATATCGTAGTGATAAGAGCGATCATAGCAGCAGCCAAAGTTATCGTACGAGGTGGATAACTGACAGTGTAAACTACGTTATAGACCACGTTATAATCCCGGTGGCTCTCACTGAAAACAACGTTCTCTCTTCCTGACGAGATGTATCCTAGAAGGTTCTCCACCAGTACGTTATTATCAAGATTGTCGATCATGGAATTGATCAAAATACTGGGATCTGAAAGAAGTATCAAAGTACCATTCCCGTAACTTTCAACGGTGAGTATGGGGAATTCCCCCGTGGGTTCGTTTTCATCTTTAAGGCCGTTAAAATTTTTGTCTAACCAAGATGCCTGGGAAGTATCGATGAAAGAAGAGGCATTGTTGTCCGGGGATAAGGCGGCGGGTTTGTTGAGGAGTATGTGTGAAGTACCCGAGGTTATCTCGTGTTCCTTAATATTGTACACCACACCGAAGTGCGGATCCTTCTCGAAGGAGAGGTCCAGTATGGGGTATTGCAGAATAGATGAAGATGTTCTTTCAAGACCGTTTAGAAGTGAATTTCCGCTGCCGAAATCGTCGGCGAGTAGAACGATCCCTCCGTCATCTAAAAAATCATCAACGTAATCTATCTCATCCGCATCAAACGTACGTTCCGGTCCCAAGAAGATCAGGGCGGAGTGTGAAGGGTTAAGTTTGTATGAGGTCAGGTCACGTTGTGATACATCGATATCCTCACCGGATTCCAGATGTAGATTGGGTACGAACTTGCCCGCTTCGTATGTCCGGCGAGCTAGGTTGCTGCAACCGTTCCACCCTGGATTGTAGATGCTGAAATCCGCCGAGTTGGTCACCATGGGGTTGGCCATTGAGATGAAAAGGATCAACAGTATCAGTGATACCAATACTATGTAGGTTGTTATGCCCTTCATCTTCACCATCCTCTAACCTCCTTGGATATCCCTTTTAAAGCTCGATTGAAGGTTGTTATCTCAGAGCCTGTGAGATCGTGTGCAGAGAAGAATGCTTTTTCGAAGACGGAAGTGAGTTCACCAAAATATTTGTGGATAACATCACGTTGAGACATCTCCCTCAGGATATCTCGAGGCGTTTTTCCTTTTGTAATATGTATCAAACCTTTTGAGTCAAGCACTTCCAGGGTGCGGCCGTACAAAATCGGTATATCTTCTCTTGACTTGGCCGAAGGCAGTTTGTATTTGCGTAGAATCTTTTTTGACCTAACGGTTTTTGTTTTTTTCCGTACGGATATTTCTTCTTTATCTTCTCTCTTGTTGATGTATAATAAAGCCAACAATAAAACTACCAGTAAAAGTCCTATGAACAGAAAGAAATGCTCTCTGGATATACCTAATATCTCATCATCTTTTGGCTCCTGCGGCTCATCGGTGTGTTCGTCGTCCATCCAGGGTAATATATCTTCGATTGAATAATCGATAACGTAAGACCCATTATCTGCGACATATATGTAGATCATAAGGATGTTTGAAACGCATTCCCGATACTTTTGGGTACCGTTGAACCTGGAATTTATGATATACAGTCCCTCTGTGACCCCCATCTCATTTATTGTGGTGGTGAGAGAGTAGTTACCATATTCATCAGTGAATGACCCCATATCCGGGATACCTTGAATGGAAACATACTGTTCTGGGATACCTTCCGATGATGAATTGTTTAGCAGTACACCGGAAAATGTGATAGGCATAGTTCTATCCTCGAAAAAGCCATATCGATCGCAATCCAACGTTACGTTAGTGGGGACGCTCATCTCGAACTTTGTGATGCCCTCACAGGGCTGCATACTGATGTTACCCCCATAGGTTACTATGATCGAATTGACACCCCAATCGAAGTCACCGCGGTGATAAGTGACATTGAATTCACCGTGTTCGTTCGGTAATAAGTTCATATCGAATGGAGCTGAGAGATTCAAGATGGAAAGATCTACCGGTGCCTCCGTTTCAAAACGTCCGGTGACTTCGATATCTTCGTCGTAGAAATAGTATCTGGAAAGTTCGAGTACTATGTTCGTGGGGTATCTGAGTATCTCCACCACAGCCTCTCTGTATATATCGTTCTCCAGCGTGGAAGCATTAAATCGTATGGTATCCGTAGCATTCCAAGGTATCGGTATATATATCTCATAATATCCCCCCTGGTCGGTTTCACCTCGAAATATATATGTATTATCCATCTTGACTTCGATTATCTCATCCGATACGTATTCTCCGTCTTCTATGTAATGGCCGTAAACCATTATAGTTTCTCCGGGGTGAGCCGAGTACGGCGTGTAGAAGCTCAAGTGTGAAGGTATATCGTCAAAGAGCAAGAGTAGTTCGTCTATAAGCACCTGGTAACGTGATAGCATTGCAAAATTGTCTTCTATGACACTCTCCAGTGCGGAGATATTAAATATCGCTCCGTCGAGCTCCCCAATACCGTCTCGGATGTGTGACAGGTGATCATCCATCCGGTGAAGATTGATCGAAGCCTTCTGAAGTGAATCTAATCCCTCATATATATATATCTCATCAGTCTCATTGGAATACACTGAGTTGTATATGTTGATGGTACTGCTCAGGTTGAGAAGAAGACCGCCGTGTGACTCCGAATACCGAATAAGATCTTCGGAAATTTGGTGGTGGGGCACATATAGTTGTTCCAGGTATTCCGAGCTGGATACGTCTTCTATATCATCTAGTATCGAAGATGCCGCTGCCACGAGATCTTTTGAATCATAGGCATATGTTATAGATCTCGAAACATCTTCTTCACTGTAATTATAGCTCAAAGGTTCGCCGCCCAGGTCATGGTGGTAGTCCACCAAAAGGGAATGTTCCAACGATGATGTCATGAAGAGCTGTGTTTGATTCAACATGTATAGAAGAGCGCTGATATCCGTGTCTGCGAGATCAAAGTTCTCGTGACTGTCCCTGGCGGTAACGGAGGTAGGCACCACAGCGAAAGATATCACCATGAGTATTACAGTTAAAGTGATCGTTTTACCGTGCATATCTATGTATTCATCTTGATACCTTCATTAAAACCTTTGCGATACTTTTATTATCGTTAACACTTTTTACGCAGAGAACCATGAACCCGTCAGATATGTTAAGGCCAGAGTACTCATCCAAGATCGTAGGCACGATTTTCATCGCCGTAGGTATCTATCTTTTGTTTTTTACCATATACACCAATGCCGGTCTGGCATCCATATTCATAGGCATGTTCACCGCCCTTATAGTGAACCAAAGAACGGTGGAAGAGGATACGGCCATCTCGGAACTTGAGTGTTCGATCGCACCCTTATATGCCCTGGTATCGGATCTGAACATCGAAGGCAGAGGCGTCCTAGTGCCACCGGGAGGTAACCTGAGAAGTACAAGGGTCTTCATACCTGCACGAAAGGAATTTCGTGGTTTACCAAACCTTTACGATGAGATGACCATAGTAACAGGGGATGCCGGTAGAGTGGGCATGTCCCTTGAACCCATGGGAAAACCCCTTTCCCGGGAAGCTGTTAAGAGACTGGGCATGGAAACAACCGGTATAGAAGGTGCACGTGAGATGATGGGCATGCTGAGTCACGGATTGGGGCTGGCAAAGTCCTTCAGCGTGATCGAAGAAGGAGATAACATAAGGCTTAGGATCACCCACGGGAGATACAACGATTACTGCGAGAAGCTGAGAAACGATTATCCGGGAATATGCGAGAAGACGGCATGTCCTCTCTGCAGTGCCTACATGACCGTTCTTTCCGAAGCGATTTCAAAACCCGTACGGATCACTTCCTTCGATAAAGAAGATGAACACGTAAAATACACTTTGAAGGTGTTAGAGTGAGTATATCTCAAAAGATAGCTTTTTCTATGACGGTTTGGACAGGACTCTGTGTAGTACTGGTTGGTTCTCACGATATAGAACTGTTCGGTATCTTGCTCCTCATAGGTTTACTGATAACCCGTGAATTAACGAGCACTTATACGAAACCGGAAACGGCGGTAAGGATGGATTCCCTTATATACGTCGGAATAGTCTTTTTCATCGCCGTCGTGGCTCACAGGGTACTCAGCATCCTAGAGATACTTTGATCATAGTGGAAAAAACATCTCTTATCATTGGTATGCCTTGGGACCACCTTTCTTTTTGTGGCTTTCATCTATCTTCTCATTAACCCTTTTGAGTGCCTCCGAAAAATGTTTTTGTTTCACAGTAGTCTCCTTTATCCGCCCGTCATCCATCTCGCCTTTACCCGCAACGAACTCTCTGATAGCCAGCAGTACGGCCTCGTTGCATACGGATGCAATATCTGCACCACTCATCCCTTCGGTCTCCTTGGCGAGTTTTTTAAGATCGATATCACCCTCTAACGGCTTCTTTTTAACGTGCACCTCAAATATCTTCTGACGTGTATTCAGGTCCGGAAGACCGATGTTGATTCTCCTGTCAAACCTGCCCGGCCTTAATAGGGCCTGGTCGATGATATCCATTCGGTTGGTTGCGGCAATAACCACAACGTCGTGGAGGGATTCCAATCCGTCCATTTCGGTGAGCATCTGTGAGATAACCCTTTCGGATGCGTGTGAATCCGACCCGGAGCCTCTTGTAGGTGCTAGGGCGTCGATCTCGTCGAAAAATACTATGGTCGGGGCTGCTTGTTTTGCCTTTCTGAAGGTTTCACGCACCGCCTTCTCGCTCTCACCCACCCATTTGGAGAAGAATTCAGGACCTTTGACGGAGATGAAGTTTGCTTCGCTCTCATTGGCGACGGCCTTTGCTAGGAGTGTTTTACCTGTACCGGGAGGCCCGCTAAGCAGTATTCCCTTGGGCACCTCGGCACCCATATGTTTGAACAATTCGCTGTACTTGAGAGGCCACTCGATGGCCTCCTTGATCTCCTGTATAACATCCTCCAATCCGCCTACGTCGTCCCATGTGACATCCGGTGTTTCGATTATCACCTCCCTCATGGTCGATGGGTTCATCTCTCTCAATGCGATATTGAAGTGGCTGCGTTTTACCTTTAACTTCTCCACCAACTCAGGTGGTATCTGGTCTAGATCAAGATCTATATCCGGTAATATCTCACGTAATGCAAGCATCGCCGCCTCCTTTGCCAGTGCCTCCATATCCGCTCCTACATAACCGTGGGTGAGACCCGCAAGTGTTTCCAGGTCCACATCACCCGCCAGTGGCATCCCCCTTGTATGTATCTCCAGTACCTCTTTTCTTCCTTCCCTATCCGGCATGCCTATCTCGATCTCTCTGTCGAATCTTCCCGGACGTCTCAGAGCCGGGTCCAGTGCGTGTGCCCTGTTGGTGGCCCCTATCACGATCACCTTACCCCTGGTTTTTAATCCGTCCATGAGTGAGAGCAATTGGGCCACGATGCGTCTCTCGGTCTCCCCCGTAACTTCGTCTCTTTTAGGTGCGATAGAATCGATTTCATCGATGAATATGATAGCTGGCTGGTTCTTTTCAGCCTCCTCGAATATCTCCCTCAGTCTCCCCTCGCTCTCCCCGTAATATTTGGACATGATTTCAGGGCCTCCGATGTTGTAGAAGTTTGCATTGGTCTCGCTTGCCACCGCCTTTGCCATGAGTGTCTTTCCCGTTCCTGGTGGACCGTGAAGTAGTACGCCTTTCGGCGCCTCTATGCCCACCTTATCGAAGAGCTCCGGATGGCGCAAGGGTAACTCAACCATCTCCCTTACGCGTTCTATCTCCTTATCGAGCCCTCCTATGTCTTCGTAGGATACTTTCGGGACCATGGCCAGCTCTTCCTTACTAACCGGTTTTTCCGAGATGGTGACTTTGGTATCAGGTTTGATTATCACCGTCTCGGCTGAAGGGCTGAACGACTTGACAATCAGTTCGATCCTCTTTCCCATGATGTTCAGGTCTATGGAATCACCCTTTGTTATGGGCCTATACTTCAGAACCTCTTTTCGCAGATATTCTTCGCCTCCCATCAATCTGATGGGTTCAGTAGGTGCGAAGGTCACCTTTTCAGCCGATTTTGCCTGTACCTTTTTGACGGCTACTTTTTCGTCGATCTTGACACCGGCATTCCTTCTAGTTGGGCCGTCTATGCGTATCAAACCGGTGTTACGATCCTCTTCCGACCCGGCCCAGACCTTGGCAGCGGTCTGCTTTTCACCGAGTATGAGTACGATGTCACCGCTCTGCAGCCCAAGTTTTTCCTTTACAGCAGGGTCTATTCTCGCTAATCCCTTTCCTACATCGGAGGATCTCGCTTCTGCGACTTTCAGGACTCTTTCTTCCTTTTTCATGTTCTTCACCTTCGGGCAACTATACAACGCTTTGTTGTAATGTGCTTGTTGTATAACCGTATGATCTTCTATTTATACTTTACGTTTATAACAGTACTTCGGAGAGTAGAAAACGTAGATAACTTTTATATTGAATCCCATCTA
>CAZAMQ010000063.1:0-13761 GCA_964486225.1 uncultured Thermoplasmata archaeon
GGTTCCTACGTTTCTGGATTATAAGATCGAAACTCATCCGATATCTCATTATTGACGGCTGCTTTTTCAAAAAAATGCCTTAAAGGATTCACCACGGATATGTGATGCCGAAGGTGAGGTCTCGGTACATAACAAAGTAGGTTACAGCGTAGCCCAGGATGACTCCCGAGTTAAGCAGCGGTAAACCAGCCTGAGGATTCCCCTTCAATACGTATCTCATGAGCACTAGCAGTCCGCATACTGCGCCTAAAATAGCACCCATTGCCACTATATATGGTGCGTACAAACCACCCACCATGATCCGAGGGAGGTAGATACTTGCGGATACGGGTAGGATGCCTGGTATTATAAGGTCACCCAGGCCGATGAACATAGCCTCCCTCTTCTTCTTACGCTCGATCTGCTGTATCAGTCCCTCCTCCCGGAAGAACTTGTAGCCGAGTTTACGCGGGATCACCAGAAGTACCGGAAGCCTTAACTTCATCACTCCGTCTGCCAGAGATATCATGTGTTTCGTCTTGTAAACCGAGATGGCATCGTAAACGGCCAGTACTATGAGCAGTACCAAAACAGGAAGTATCCCAAGACTGAAACCGAGTATCGCCGCTATACCGGCACCCATGACCACTCCGATACCGTCCACAACGTACCACTCGGGATATTTATAGAGGGTGTACGTGAGAACTAAGGCGAAAGCGATTGCCAGATATAATGATATATCGTTAACCCTGGTGATATGGAAGAGTACGGGGTAAAAGACATAGAAGAGGGTCAAACCTACAACCGCTAGTAGCGCGTAGTGTAAGAAATTCCCTTTGGTGTGTTTCATCACAAGTAGCATGAACCCTGTGAACAGGATGATGAACACTATGTAGATCAGCGGATTCACCGGGTTGTCCGTGTCCTCGCCGAAGGCCTTGTACTCTCGAGGGTATAGACCCACCACGGACAGTGCCACCATGTGGGTGATTATCAAAAGGCACGCAATGGCCACCACAGGAACATATTTTTTATTCACTTCGATACCTTACCTACAACTGTGCCGAAAGCAAGGGTTCCTTTTACATGGTCTATACGGACTTTGACCCTGTCTCCCTTCGTTGTTCCGGGCACGTATATAGTGAAGCTGCCCACTCTCGCCATGCCGTCGCCTTCCCTTCCAATATCCTGAATGAACAGATCGTATGTGCCGCCGTGTTCGATATCGTCTGCAGGCGGCATCCTAGTCCTTTTTTTCCTGCCGCGTATAGGTCGATGAGCACCACAGGCATCACATTTTAAAAGGGTTATCCTCCCCTCCTTGACCAACCTTGTATCCGGCTTGTCACACTCGGAACATAGAACGTATTTTCCTACATAATCTTCGAATTTTTCCTGTATCTTACGACTCCCTATCCTTCCTTTTAGAAGTATCCTGCCTTCATCTCTTTCACCGGCTGTCCCCAGCTCCCGCAGCAGATATTTCAATATATCATCAGGTTCCCGGGATATCAGGCTGGCTATTTCAGCGAAATTTGTAACTATGGTTGTGTTACCCTCCTGGAAGGATTTCACATCAGGTATCTGGAACCTTTCGTGATAGGCTATCTCGTTCGGGAGGTCCTTCCTAGCCCTTTGTAATAATTCGCCGTAATCATAATCATCTTTAGGCATGATTAAAACGAATAAATGGCATCCTTAAATATGTATTGGTGTAACAAGGTTTTTTATATCCCACCGTAATGGTATTATCATGTACGAGAAAGTGATCATACCCACGGACGGTTCGGACTGTGCAAAAAGAGGTGTTGATGAGGGACTCTGGATGGCGAAGACTCTTGGTGTCAAAGCTGTAGCTCTATACGTGATAGATGCTTCGGAATATGAAGGGCTGCATCACGAGAGCATCAAAACTTCAGTTAAAACGGGATTGAAAAAGGCAGGGAAGGAGGCACTGGAAACCGTGTTAAACAGGGGTAAAAGATGGGGCGTTGAGATCGAACCAAAGATCGTTATGGGTAAACCTTTCCGGGAGATAATCAAAGCCGGCAGCGAGAACGATATCATATTCATAAGCAGCCACGGTGCCTCAGGTTGGACCAAACTTTTCGTGGGAAGCACGACAGACAAAGTAATCAAGCACGCCAGATGTACTGTTGCTGTCGTTCGGGGTAAGTACACGAAATAGTACAAAAACCTAAAATACTGACATACCTATCAGTTGGTGGTGCTCAATAATGTATGTTGTAATCGTTGGCGGCGGTCGAGTGGGCAAAGACCTTACACGCTTACTACTGCCCGAAGGCCATGATGTCGTTCTTATGGAAAACGATGAAGAACTAGCTGATAATCTAGCAAAACAGTTCGATGCGTTGATCATCCATGGGGACGGAACAAGTCTCGATGCTCTCAAAGATGCCGGTGTGAACAAAGCGGATGTTTTCGTCTCCGTCACCGGTGATGATAATGCTAACCTTATATCCTGCCAGCTGGCAAAGAAACTCTTCAAGGTTGATACTGTCATCGGAAGGGTTAACGACCCGAAGAACGAAGGTGTATTCACCAGTCTGGGAATCGAAAACATGGTAAGCACAACTCGGGCCAGTGCAATCCAGATCAAGAACAATATCGGTGACACCAAAACACTACTGACGGTTGGAGGTAGAGAAACCCAAGTAATGGAGTTCACCGTAGCCGATGGAGCACCGGTAGCACATCAGAAGATAGGTTCGGCCGGACTCCCGAAAGGTACGATAGTCGCAGATATAATGAGAGGAGAGCGTTCCTTACTGCCTGATGGGGAAACCATCTTGAGGCCCGGAGATATAGTCACAGTACTGGCACGTCTGAATACGGTTCACGCAGTGAAAAAGATGTTCGAACCCAAAAAACGATTCGGTATAATCTAAGGATTCATATATTTATAGAAGAGAAAGGAGCTCAGACCATGGCTAAATTGACTGTTTGGAACACATTGAAAAGTGAGTTCGAATCCATGCATAAAAAAATTCACACTTATCATCTACCATATGGTCTCCTCAGCACGGTACTGTACTACACTGGCATCCTTTTGATAATATTAGCATTACTTCTTTTGATACCCGCTTTATCAGCCTATTTTATAGATAAGAATAATACGCTTGTATGGTGCTTCGTAATCCCCGCAATGATTTCCTTCATTCTGGGTGCCTGCATGTTGATACTTTACGAGAGGAGCGAACTCTACCTTGGTGCGGCAATAACATTAGCTGCACTGGTATGGCTTCTATTCGCCATAATAGGTGCTATCCCCTTCTGGATGGCAAGAAGTTATTTCGGGGAAGCATGGGGTCTTACCTTCTTGGAAGGAGTTTTCGAAGCCATGTCCGGCTTTACAGCAACCGGTTTAACCATGTACGGAGACAGGGTTGCCGATCTTCCCCGTTCCATACTGTTCTGGCGCTCGCTTACACAGTGGGTGGGTGGAGTCGGTGTCATAGTATTATTTCTCAGCGTACTGGTTGTAAGAACTGGTTCTATTGCAGGTAAATTGTACAGTGCCGAAGGCCGAAGTCACCGGCTTGTGCCCAGCGTGGTACGTACAACGAGACGTATATGGGCCATATACGCGGGATATACAGCTTTGCTTATTCTTATACTCTTTGCACTAGGCATGCCTTTTTTCGACTCTCTTAACCACTCCATGACCGCTCTTGCCACCGGCGGTTTTTCAGTAAAGAATCAGAGTATAATGAGCTATGCAGTGGAGGGGCATACAAATGCATTACTAATGGAGATGGCTATAATCCCATTCATGCTCATAGGCGGGATATCATTCGCTATGCACCATCAGCTGGTACTTGGCAACATAAAGGAATTTTTTGATAACGTGGAAGTCAGAGCCATTTTCTTGATCACCATCCTGGCCACAGTGATACTTGCAGTCAGCCTGGGACTTACCTTCGATTCATTCAGATATGGCTCCTTTCAAACGGTCACCGCCCTCACCGGTACAGGATTCAATACCGCGGACGTATCCATTTGGACGGACTTCCAGAAGTTCATACTTACCATACTGATGGTATTCGGAGGTGGCTATGGTTCCACCGCATCCGCCCTCAAACTTATCAGGGTGGCAGTACTATTCTACGCGATATTCTGGCTGGTACGCGATTATCTGCTCCCGGAATCGGTGGTACACCGACTGAAACTTGGTAAGTCCATGTACACACACGAGCTGATCATGGACGTTGCCATATACGCCGTTCTGTACCTTGGTTTATTGGTATTGGGTGCCCTTGTATTCATGGCAGGAGGTGCTCCTGCTGCGGATTCGCTCTTCGAGGTCGCCTCCGCCGAAGGAAATGTCGGCCTCAGCGTGGGTCTTACTCACGCCGCAATGCCTTGGTGGGAAAAGATAACACTGATAATTCAGATGTGGGCCGGAAGGCTTGAGATATTCCCGGTACTTGTTTTGATCACATCACCTTTTAAGAGATATTGAACGTACCGATGTGATATCATGAACGATATTTTGAAATTATTCAACGATCTTTACGAGTATTTCGGTCCTCAATATTGGTGGCCGGCGGACAGCGAGTTCGAGGTCATGGTGGGTGCGATACTAACCCAGAACGTCAACTGGAAGAACCTTGAAAAGCCGATATCGAAACTAAAAGAAGAAGAGTTACTTGATCCCGAAGAGATATTGAAGACGGATGACGATACATTACATAAATACCTGAGACCCACTGGATTTTACAGGCAGAAAACGGAGAGACTGAAACTACTATCTAAAGAGGTTGTTGATACAGGAGGTGTGGAAAGGTTCCTGAATACCGATGAACTCAGGATTCATCTCCTAAACATAAAAGGTATCGGCCCCGAAACGGCGGATAGTATCATCTTATATGCTGCGAACATACCTTACTTCGTGGTGGATGCCTATACAAAGCGCATCCTCAAACGTCGTTACGGCATAGAAGGTAGCTACGAAGAGATCCAAGAGATATTCCATAAAAATTTACCGCAGGATGTGAGCACATACCAGGAATACCACGCTCTACTGGTCAAACTGGCAAAAAGATACTGTAAGGTAAAACCCATATGTGAAAAATGCCCCGTAACCGGAAACTGTGGATACTCTACCCAAAGAGCAGCCTCTTCCAGCGAAGTATGTCCCTCTTGATAGCCCGGTAAAACGAGGGGTAGTAAACGATGCTTAGAAACGCGCCTATAAGGAAGACCGCTACGTAGAATACCTCACTATCCGCCTGATAGGGTTCGATGCCTTCGATAACGAAGCCCATCTCATCAACGATGAATCCGAGGCCAGCACCGAAACATATAGAACTGATACGTGCTATTGTTCGACTCCAATAGTTGATGGACAGCCACGCGGCCAAAGATATCAGTATGATGCCGTAGGCGATATGGTGAATGTGGTATCCGCTGATGATCAGATTTCTCCCGATCATAAATGTGCCCTCTGAGGGGGTTTTGTGAGCCTCCAAAAAAATTACCCAAAGTCTTGCCGCTACAAAAGTTATGGTAAATGAAACGGACACAAGGAAAGGCGTGGAACTTCTGTTTTTGTTGAACTCATCTTTAACCGCTCGTGGTAAGTACGATAGTACGGGTTTGATCCGATCATTTACCGACATGTCTACCTATGAATCCATCTGATTAGAATAAGATAAAACTTTCCATTGAATAACTTATGGTATGATGTACACTTCTGTTTCCTCGCCTAAATACAGTAAGTAATTATCTCTGTAAGATGAAAGAAGTGTAGGGTTGAAGGGATCGGGATGTGCCCCGGCAGTAGTGGTAAGACCTTTCAGTGTTTTCTGATCCCACATCATGTATCGTACCTTCATTTCATGGGCCTCCCTTAATGCTTCCTCGTAATCATCTGAAAAATATATCGCATGTCCGTCAGTCCAAGTCAAGTTCATGTAACCCACAGCAAAGACCGCTGCACTCAAACGATGCTCGGCAGCTACCTTTTCATCCAGATTACCCCGGATCCAATAGCCACTCTCTATCACGTCCCAGTCAGTACCTTCGGTATACCCCTGTGCTATCTCCTGTGAAGGATACGCCAAAGGCAGGTTACATGCAAGGAGCAAAACTAGTACAAGTGATATAACGATCATCTTTTTTCTATCACGAAATGGATTCTCAAGGGAGTAAAATCGGGTGACTCCCAAGCCAAAAAGTAAGGCTGTAGGCAACATCGCAAAGGCAACTTGACGCATAGGAAGGAGAGAGCTTGAGCCGGTGTAAACACCCACAAAGAAAGATATCAACACGAAGGATATCCAGCCAAGGATATGGAGGCCTTCTCTATATGCCCAAACTATCTTGCACGCCCAGACGACGAATATTCCCAGAATGGTCACTGGTATGTAATAAAAAACCATGGGTCCTAAATCTATGTCCCTGCCGGGGATCGGATATAAATAAAGATAAAGGATAAAGATCAAAATGGAGGACATTAGAAGTGCCGCAAAAATATAAAATTGAACGGAATTTTCTTTATGAAGGTTTACTCCGGGTCGCTTGTCTATCTTTTCCACCATCCATCGTATAAAAAACAGTACACCGACACAGATATAAGGCACGAGAAGCATGGAGTAAGAAGGCGTACCGAGTGCATTCAACAACCTGTTCTCTCTGAAAGGATGTGCTACAAAGAACCAGTAAATAAACGTAGAGGTGGTGAAGAACAAGAAGAACATTATCCGGTATATATCAACACGAGGTATATCGCGCCTCAACGAAACGGAAAAGAGCAGACCGCCAAGCATGAACACTATCAAAAAGTACGATGAAAAATGATGGGTCACTATAAGAGCTAAAGTGATGGGTATCATAAGCAGAAGTAGCTTACGGTTTCCTTTGGTCAACATCATGAAAAGAAGCAGTATCAGAAGCATGAAGAAGAACCCTAAGGTTTCCGGTTTGGGTTGAGAGTAATTGTAAACGAAGGGTGCAAGTACTGTTAAAAAAACAGCTGATAAAAGAGATGCCCTAATGTCTTCCGTTAGCCGGTGTGCCAACAGAAAGATCAAAACCGGAACCATGGTTGATACGATAAGAGTTGGTAACTGGACTGCGGCAAAAACCGGCACACCGGCAAAATGTGTGGACCCGCCAAGGATGAACATTCCGGGAAAGTAGGAATATGCCTGTGCCCAACCATCGATACTAAAATATAAGGTTCCACCCGATATCCATTGATTAGTGTAGTACACATACTCGCCGTAATCTATTCCCCAGAATGTATATCTGAAGAAAGGGATGCTGCGGATCACGAATGAGGATATGATTATCGTTAACAAAGCATACCAGTAGGAACGTTTCATCATCGGGATATCTGAAAGGTTAGTTAATTATTTTACCTATAAAACGAATCACAAAAGGTATTTTCCATCTTCCATTATCTGATGATCATCGTCCAACCAGACACTGCAGCGTGTGAGGATATTGTCCAGATGTTGCGGACATGTCCAATCTGCAAAAGTTTCCCCGGCCAGGGGATCACCGAAGGCGATATGTACGCCTGGGAATTTTTCGTCTTGGAGCGTGTTATCGCTCAATTCCTTCAAAAATATGTTGGTCCCGAATCCGAATTCGCCTATATATGATGAGCACTGGTGAAATGAAATATATTCTTTAACATCCTTCATCAAATCCTCATTTTCACAAAAAACTTCAACAACCTTTGGTCTTTCGCGGTTTTCCACTTTATAATGTAATGGAGTTTCTTGCAGATCTGCATGCCGATATTTATTGCCTAGGTAATCTCCTAGCTTTCCATCCATCACTATGGTGCCCTCCATCTCCATCGGGGCCGTGAACACCTCCCCGTCGGGTAGATTGTTCCAATGACCTATGTTATGGCATAGACCTGAAGATGGGACCCACCTCCACGAATTATTAAAATTTGCCATAAAATCGGTACCCAAGGGGTTTGTTACTTTTATGGTATCCACATCTTTCAGTAGATCATATAATTTGTCTGTGAACTCTTTGATTTTCTCATAATCTACTGCGAGAGCGTTCTTTACTACATCCTCAGTGATATTGACCAAGTGACCGTGCCTGCCTCCCACCAGTGCGGCCTTGATGAAGGGCTGTCTGACCGTTTCTAGTTCCTCTCCGAATGACCCTGCCGTCCAAAATGTAACTGTTGAATCCAGAGCGGCTTTCCTTATGGGGTCAGGAAATTTCGCTAATGGTCGTTCTCCGTAGAGATCAAGATTAAAAAATCTTACATGAGGGGTGACCTCCAAAGCCACATATCTCAGGGTCTTACCTATGTTCTCACTATTATTATCAGACACTATGGTAACCTTTTCGCCCTTCTTAACACCCATACACGTGATAACTGCTGTCCGACAACCTTCTTCTAAAGACATATTGAAATTCATATCAAAGCACAGACATTATAAATGTTTCTGAACTTGTCTTCACAGGCCAAATAAACCGAGAAGTATGTGATCCCAGCCCATAAAAAAGAGGAGTATAGGGAAGATTATACTGCCCATCAGATGTACCCTTTTAACTCCGTAAAGCGGCGGTATAAGGCCTATGCAGGTGGCTATCAACCCGACGAAAAGACCTAAGGGGCCGGAGAAGAAAAATATCATAACTATCAGGAAGATTATTATGGATTTGGACATGGTTGAATATTTTATCTTCTTGTGGATGCCGGAGAAGAGTTTGCCGAAGTAAAGTGTAAGGCAGAAGGCGACAGCAGACGCGAGTATAACGGAGTACAGAAGCAGTGCCATGAGCCACGGCATGGACGAGACGCTTACCCACGGGTCTATGTTCCCATAGTTTAGTTGTAATATGGATTGCATGGCCCCACTGCGGGCTCGCATTATTATAAACAGCGCTAGCAGGGTAAATATTGCACAACTGGTATCGACCGCGGAAACCGCCATAATGTATTCCCGCCCCTGGACTTCCTCTCCATCCTTTTCAGAGGTGAAGATTCGAGTCACTGCGGTGGCGGCGGCCGCTGTTATCCCGGGAAGCCAGCCAACCATACCACCTGAAAGCGTTCCCGACACTATGGCCCTTAATTGATTCTTGCCTTCAAGCTCCACCTCAACATCATCCAGTATCTGATCGGGTATGGAGGGATTGTCCATCAAACTGATGAGTAGGTTCGATATGCCAAAGAGGCCCGTGAAGAGTGGGAAGAACATAAGTGTAGCAGGTGACACACCTGCCTGAGATATGGGTACCCAGGTTCTCGAGTAAAGGGCCGTAGGTGCAAGTAGAATAAATCCCAGCAGACCCGAGAGTAAAAACACACCCAAAGCCAAGAGTTTTGGTTTGATGTCAAAGAGACTTCTACCCTCCTGTATCACAAGAACTCCCACTACTGAGACCAGTATGAGAACGATATATGTAGATAGAAATAGATAGAGGTTGATCGGAGGACCCATTACCAGTCGTGCAGGTATCAGCAGTATCAGGGCCAAGATAGCAGCACCGAGACTTCCCCAGGCACTTGTCAATATCGCCTCGTATCCCTTACCCTCCAGCACCATCTTGTGTGCAGGGAGTACGGACAGTGCGGTTTCACCCTCGGGGGCACCAAGGTAAGTACTAGGTATGAAGTTTAAGAAGGTATGGGAGACTACACAACCCATGATCAGCGCTGAGATCAGCGCGAGCACCTGAGGTATGGTGGGCGAGAAGCTTGTAAGCATACCGACGGAGAGTGCAATTATGGCGGCCTGGGAGCTTACTATGACAAAGGAGACGGTGTTCACATGAATCCCGGGGATAAGACCTGTGATTATCCCAAGCCCGATACCCAGGAAGGTAAAGATAGTTGCCAATATGAGTAGTGTTAAGGGGGTCAAGAATTGTGTTATACTAGTTCAGGATTTAAACTTTATCACTATTCCCACTCTATGGTTCCTGGGGGTTTGTCGGTTATATCATAGACCACACGATTTATCTTATTTTTCATCGTGTTGGTGATCCTCACGGAGATAGTTTCCAGTACTTCTATAGGTATATCCGAAAAACGAGCGCTCATGGCATCAAGAGAACTTACTGCTCTGACGGCGATGGTATCACCGTAGGCCCTCTTATCTCCCTGTACACCTACCGTTCTTACCGGTAAGAGAACTGCAAAGTACTGCCAGGGCCGTTCCATCTTACCATCAGTCACCGCCCTATCGATCTCTTCCTCAACGATGGCGCACGCCTCCCTCACCATCTCCGTCCTCTCACGGGTGGCCTCACCGATCACCCTGATGGCGAGACCGGGGCCGGGAAACGGCTGACGCTCCGATGTTGGCAGTTCAAGCTCTCTGGCAACGTGCCTTACCTCGTCTTTGTATAGATCTCTCAAAGGTTCGATCAGCTCAAGCTTCATTATATCCGGAAGGCCCCCGACGTTGTGGTGAGACTTGATGGTATCACGAACTCCGTCTCCGCTCTCTATCCAGTCCGGTGCTATGGTCCCCTGGGCAAGGTGATCCGCACCGAAGGCCTCTGCCTCACGCTCGAATATCTCTATGAACTTGTTACCGATAACTTTTCGTTTTTCCTCAGGATCCGATACACCTTCCATGGCCTTATAGAACTCGTCACAGCAATCGACTATCCTGTGATTTATGCCCATTTCGGTGAGTAGATCATCTATCTGTTCCGTTTCTCCCTTCCTCATGTAACCTGTATCAACGTAGATCGCCAGAAGTCTTTCTCCCATGGCCCTGCCAACGATTACGGCGGTTACGGTGCTGTCGACGCCGCCGCTGCACCCGACGACAGCACGGCCCTTGAGATCTTCGATAGACTCCACCTGCTGCTCTATAAAACTCTCGGGGTCAAACATGAAGATCTCATCCGCTGAATTCGTTCTCTATCTCACTCGCATCCTTAAGGACCTTATCTTTCCAATTCGCCCTATATTCTTTGAGCCTTTGAGATAGTACTTCGTCCTGCATCGCTAGGATCTCCGCCGCCAGTAAAGCCGCATTGTCGCCCCTGTCCAGACCGACGGTGGCCACGGGTATTCCCGGAGGCATCTGTAGTATGGATAATATGGAATCCATGTTGAGCTTACCGCTTACAGGTACGCCAATGACCGGCTTTGTCGTGTGGGCGGCCACTGCCCCGGGCAATGCCGCCGCCAGCCCGGCCACGGTGATGTAAACATCGGCCCCGCTACACAGTTCCTTGGTTCTCTCCGGCGTGCGATGGGCGGATGATACAGTTATCTGATATTCTATATCAAGTTCATCCAGTATTTTAGCTGCCTTTTTGCCTACCTTTTTGTCACTTTTACTTCCCAATATTATTCTTACTCGCATAGTACACGCAATAAAAAAGAGTAGAAATAGTTTTTGGAAGACATATTTCCTACGTCTTCATTATGGCCGCTAAGAATATGACCAGCGCGATGACGGCTCCGATTATGAAGGCCCCGATGACCTCGATGGCCATCCAAATCGTCTTCGCAAAATCGTAGCCATCTCCTGCCGCACCGATGTTCTGTGCATGCATCTGCCAGGTGAGCAAACCGATAAGTATACCCACTATCACCAGAACTATTCCGACCATTCGGCTCTTTCCTCTTCCGAAATATGCTGTGAACAATCCGGTGAGCAGAAGCCCAAGGCCCGTTGTCAAGAGCAGTATCGTCAGGAACTCAAACATCTTTAGTTGCATTTCTTTTTCCTCCTTAGAATTCTATACCTGTTAGCGTTTTCGTATCTTCGACTCCTTCGATGGACCGTATCTTATCCACGACCACCTGTCCGAGCTTATTGAAATTTTCGGCGTGTATATTGGCTATAAGATCAAATTCACCGAACAGTGAATGAACCTCCTTTACTTCCGGAAGTTTCGTTAAGATATCGTACACCTCCCGTTCGGAGGCAGGTACGGTTTTTATCAACACGAATCCTATTGCCATTTCTTCACCTATGGTCCGTAAAGGGTATTGAGATATATATATTTTGTCTATAACTCAATGATTACGAAAGGTGTTCTCATATACTCTTCCATTTTATCGATGCATCGGAAAGATTCTAAGACCCTCAGTTCAAAAAATTCTTCACCAGTACCACGGGAGTACCGGCATCCGCCGAGCCGCTAACAAGGTCGGCAAGGCTTCCCAGGACATCTTCCATGCGTCTGGGGGTCGTTCCCTCCCTTTCCATATCGGACTCCGATTCGCTGCTGGCCTTTTTCTTCCGCAGGATCGTCTCTATCTCTCCTAGGCTTTTCCCCTGATGATGTAGGGTATCTGCCAGGTACTTGAATTTAAAACCCCTGCGGAACAGATTTAGACCGTTGGTGGCAGTCACCGTTACGCTGGGGTCCGCCAGCTCGTAGATGCCACTGGTGGGATCCTTGTAGGCACCGTCACCGTATATTAGTACCTCCACATGTACGTTGAGTTCGTCTCTAATCCGTTTCTGGACCTCTCCTACTACCTTGTCACCATCCTTAGGTGCTAATTTGATACGGCCGCCGCTTGACATGTTGCTCCCCAATAACCCCCAATCGGAACAGACTTCTCCCCGGTTGAATATCTCGCACAGGGTTATGCAGTTGTCGAACTCACGGCATATGATGTCTTTTGTCTGTTGTCGTGTGTGGATATCAGCGGCTATGACTGCATCGGGTTTGTGTTCTATTATATGTAATGGATCGTTACTCAAAACGATATCTGCCTTCGCACCCGCTTTTTCTATTATATCCTGATAATACTTTATGTAGTTCATCTCGGTTATGGGGTGTTTAAACTGATTTTCCCCTATATCATCCAAAGTGATAACTTTCTTACCAAGTTCGCCAACGAATTCCGGGCAGATAGTCTGGTTGCCAACTTCATCGCATGGGAACGAGAACTGAACTATCACTTTTCCTTCAGGTACCGCTCCGGCTATGGAGCGCAGTATCATGGAAAAACGGTTCCTGCTGGTTATGGGAAAAACCACGCCTATAGTTCCGTCCTTGAAAAGATTGAGTTTCTCTCCTATCACTCTAGAAACCTCTTCTAAGGTAACGTAATTATTTTGGGCTCTAGCGACCACAGATTCAGTTATACATAGTATATCGCTATCATCTAGTAATCCATCTTCGTAACAGCGTTTTGCAGATTGGAATACTCCATCTATTATGTCTGTTCCTGGTAAGATAACGCCCATCTTCAATCCCATGGCCATGGGTCCGATATAATCAGGTATATCCGTCATGTTTATCAAACCCTGAAAGCCTTTTTTGTATTATAGTATTTTGCATCGTGTGTAAAAAAAAGAAGGGGTTTAGTAGTACACGGTCCACACCACTGCGGTGTCGGTTGGATTGTACAGCTAGTAGCCCTTGCCGGGCTCGAACACGAAGACACCTACATCGTAGATGTCCATCCCGATCCGGTACGGTCCCCAAAAAACTGTCCAACTCTCGATCCCATCGTTTGCTCAGTCGTCTACATCTCGATATCAGCTTGGTATGACATCTCCGATAGAATATTGCTCGACAGAGGACTCATCAAGTGTAATTTCAGATGCCACCGGGGCATCAACGCCGATGGTAGATAAAAGTATGGCAAATAGATTCGATCGGACGGCTGTTTCCGTGTTCATGACTACGCCTAAGACATAGTTATCATGAGATATGTGATTATCACGGATTAACTGTTTCTTACCTAAATCTGAATGCTAAATCTACCGGATTTCTATGAGTTAGGTATATATAGTGAGCCTGTCTGAGAAATAGTAGTTCATAAAATACGATAAATACGTGATATTATTT
>CAZAMQ010000064.1:0-13317 GCA_964486225.1 uncultured Thermoplasmata archaeon
CATAAATTTTTTACATTTTTTTAACTACCCCATCGGCCCTATTCTCATCGCTTTTAAGCTCGATCCAAACCGACGGGCATCCCACGGAAGTTTTTTCCCGTTATCAAAAAGCACCCCTTTTTCATAGCACAACATTAGATTTTCCGGTCTTGACCATACAAACGTTCTATGGCTGTCTTCAAGGCGTCCTTATCAACATCGATCAAGTTGGAAGCGTTTTCAATAACATCTTCATCGATGTTTTTCTGTAATTCTTCCAGATCGTTCCTGTCGATAATACGGGTGATTTTCTCAAGCATTTTGTTATAATCTTCAACATACCAAAGCAGGGCATAAAGATCACACACATCTTTCACCCTTTTATGTTCTTTATCCCTTTTTGGAATGGATCTGATCTTCATCGATGCCAATAGTTCTGGGTTGCAAATTTTGGGTGAAGCTTTTACATCCCATTCTACACGGGATTCAAGAGGTTCCCATTTATTTTCAATAAAGGCCAGTTTCACCAAAGGTTCAGAAGGAGGAACGAATCCGAAAACATTCTTAAAAACTTCCAATTCTTCCGTATCGGGTATGATATCTATGAACACAGAGAATAGATCATGCAATGGTAGTCTTTTCGAATCTTCTTCTGAAATAGGTTCACCCGTTTTTCTTTCAAAATGTTTAACGAAACCAAACCTACTTTTCTCATATCCCAACTCACCTTTTATGAATTTCATCATGTTCCAAACAGAGCTTTCTCTCATCCCATCTTCATCCCAAGACGGATCGATATGGACACCAAGATCGATATCTCTAGAACCGATGTAATCTCTATCGAATTCCTTTTTAAAATTTTCATTAGCATGATAATGGACGGCCCATCCTCCGACTAAACACACTTGGAAATTCAGGTCAGATAGTATGGATGCAAGTTCTTTTTTGGAGTAATTGGTAATAAGTCTGCTGTAATATTCGGATACCATTTCACTCAACCCCATGGTATTTTACCATCATCTTTTCAGCAGCGTCCTTACATGGTCCTCCTTCCAACCGCAGGTCCAAAATGAGTTGAGGCACGGATACTACATACAATCCATCGATCTTTTCGACACCGTAAAATATGTGGTCATCGTTCAATCGTATTCTGGTATTCCCTCCGCCTATCAAACCTTTCTTCTCGACGATATTTAGCCAATCAACTCTTTCATCTTCACGTACGTAGAGATCGATGATCGACGGAAACAGGTAACCTTGACGAAGGTTCTCCCCCATGTATGTTGTCAGAGCGTATTTGAGATCTGTATCTTTCAAAAATTCTAACGTATTTTGTAGAGAAACTCTGATGTAACCCCCCTCTATATGAACATCTTGCCATTCTTCATAAATACCCTCGTGATCCAGGATCTTTGTATCTTCCAAAAGTCTTCTTTCCTCCAGCCTCGTGGTATACTCTCTGCACCAAGGTTCTGATACCTCAGCTTCTTTAGCGACCCTATACTTTGTCATGCTGTCTTTCGAAGATAACAACACCCTTAATATCCTCTCTTTCTTGAATCCCCTCTCCCTTTCCGGTTTTTCCAGCATATTACGTAGATAAAACAGCACCTTTATATATTTAACCTATGCATCGGTAATAGGGTTTATTTAAATACTTAACCTATGTAAAACACGTTCCTTTTTATTCCAGTAGTATGGATGGCTTTCCAAAAGAGTATAAGAATTTTACAAAAATTCTAACTTTGAAGGAATCAGAGATTTCTACACTATTGGGAACTTTATCCAACTTTTCACCCAACCTTTCTACCAACCCTTCATCCAACTCGCTCTGTTCGGTCCTCCTGTAAAACACCGTTAAAAAGCCGGTTTTCAATTTTTTGAATTCTACATCGATGTCATTAGTTTCACATTCTTCATAGCGCGTTGCTTTCCATATCCACTTTTACTCTCATCTTCCGACCTCGACTTACGAATCCATCTTCTTTAACAGATTCGAAGATCGCTTTAACTTTTACAAGCTTTGATCAAGGATATCTTTTAGAAGAACGATGATCTCATTGATTTTCGGCTTATTCCTAGCGATGTACTCTTTATTGACAAAATATCCTTCGTATTCAAATCTATTCCTATGTCTGCGGATCTGATGAAGGAATTGTCTTTTACCTTCCGAAAGATTGTATTCATCGATTAACCAATCTATCAACTGCTGATGCGCCCCCAATCCTTCGCTTTTTACACCATTTAAACAAGCTACCGCTTCCATCAGCTGTCTTAGGGCATCGTAATAATCTCTCAGAACCTGAGATGGAAAGCGGTCCTCATCTGTTTCTCTAACCCTCTCCAATATCTTATCGCTCATTTTGACAAGCACACTCGCCTTATCGGGGTCCGGTCTTACTTCTCTCATCTCAAAACCTCAAGATAGCCATAAACGACTATTCCGTTTGCGATGTTGTTTACCAATTCCTTAGGATAATCATCCAAACACTCTTTAAAGTGAAGCTGAATTTTCCTGTTAAACATTTCCTCATATTTTGATATCCCTATCTTCCCACAGTTAGCTTGAACATAGATATCTATATCACTGCCTTCGATATCCTCTCCGTAGGCTGCGGAGCCGAACAAAACCATGCAGTCCGGATTGAACTTCTGCTCGATGAACTCAAGCAAGCCACTAGAGACCAATCGATACTGAACATCTAACTTTTTGTATAGTTTAAAGGTATCATTTTCGACTCGTTTATAGATAGGATAAGTGCGTTCACCACGCTCCAGATTTTCAACTTCAACTAGCCCCGATCTTTCGAGATACTCTAGATGATTTTTCACGGATGTGTGAGATAGACCGGCTTTCTCTGATATCTCCCTCAAATAATGATCCTGGGCGGGTTCATCGAAGAAGACTTGAGCCACCTTCCAAGTACTATAATTTTGTAACATCTGTGACAATGATGTAATACCTGATACATAAATGTAACGGCTAAGAGAAACTATCTTTTTGTATACGTTTTCCAATCTGTGAGGTAGTTCACCGTATCCCTTCCGGCAAGGATTCAAAATCTTTCGGAACATATAGGTTCCAGTGATCAACATATTTTGAAGGTTTATTTTGTAAAAGATAACGTTTGTTTTTATTGATCCGATCTTTGATGGGCGCAAGATCCTCCTCGGAAATATGTCCGTAATAAGGGGAACCATCGATAAGTAATGAAAGGATGTAACCAACTGCTCGATCGAGGATATCTTTATCGTAAACATCCAGGATCTTGATAACACCTCCGATATCCACACCCCCCAAACCTTGTAAACTTTTGATGACTTCCTCGTAACCGCCGCACAACTCAAATCTATCGATACAATCTACCAATGTACGGGACGGAGATGAAAGAAGGATCGTGTGATATTTTCTGGTCATACGCTGGACCTCCGTTTCAACGTCGTCCACTTGTCTTGTTACAGGCACATATTGTGAACCTTCAAAGACAAAGGGGTGAAAATAAGAATTCCTGGGCACCGTAACATGAACGGAATTGAATTCTGAGTAAGCAGCCCCATAAAGTTCCAACGCTGTATGGAAACCCAGGTAATAATCTGGCTTGATCTTGGATGCGATAAGGTAGCGGTCCGTATCTTTTTCATAAGGGTCGAAAACGTTTTTTGCAGCGTACAAACCTTGCCTGATCCTCACCAGTTTTCCCTGGGAAAGAAGGCGTGTGATGAACTTGGTATAGAGGTACTTGTAATTCACATCTAATCTTTCATGAGCAAACTCTTTTAGGTCGGAAACATCCAGAACTCCTCTTTCCATCGAATACTTGTACAATTCTTGGGTGATCTTCATCCATGTACCCCTATTTACATTTCGCATTAGCAGTATACCCTATAATGGTATATGATCGTTGCGGTTATTGAACAAAACTCTTTTACTTTTTCGCTTGAATAAATCTTAAAATTCCACATACCCCACTCTACCCCATCGGCCCTATCCTCACAGCGGGAAGCTCGATCCAAAACGACTGGTAAGCATCGGACCCCTAATTCGCAGTGCTCTGGGTAGATATACATTATTTACACAAATTTAGTATAAAGGCATTACTAAGGATGCACGGAGTTTATCCATGACCCGCCACCTGTGGACGAATGTATCCGCGGCCCGCTCTGAATACGCTAGCTCTATGAAAATTTCAGTAATCCACTGTCCAGACCACACTGTAGTCCGCATCGTTGTAAATCCAATAGCCATTACCGGGTTCGAACTCGAAGGTGTCCACATCTTCCATGTATGCCAAGTTGTACTCCTCAGCAGCGTCGAAGTATCCTACCCGGGTAACTTCCGTCGGTAGTCCGTGGTCGCCCGCTTCAGCACTGGGCAGTCCCACCATGTTCCAGCCTGGCTGCAGTGTGATGTCCGTGCTGGTAGGTACATAACCTTCTACCGTTAACGTGGTATATTCGGTCACCCGGATCCAAACGCCCATTGTTTTGTCCCATGATTGCAGGTTGTTGAAATTTTCCGCGCGATCCGGTACATACGAACTCCAGCGTCCAGTGGATGCATCATAGTACATCACCCTGTCATAGCTGCCATCAATGTCATATAGTATGGATTCCAGCGATGTATCGACCAAATCGATGTTAAATGATACGAAGTTCCATCCGTCGTTATCAACAGCTGCCAACATATCTATGCTGAACTCTTCGGGTTCCGGCAGCGGCTGCCATCGTAACAAAGGATACGTTATATTCGATATCATGTGCCATACCTCATCGAAGTCCCAGGTGGAGAAGGTGCTCTGAGTCTTCATCTCACTAGTAGTCATCCCGGTGGCATTACCCGCTGTACTCGTCTGCCCGCTCGTCTCCCTATCCCAGTAGTTACCGGTCATCTCATAATCGCCGTCGGTGTCCACATCACCGGCGAAGCCTTTGTCTGTCGGATCAGAAGTATCTTCGTACACTATGCTTCCCGTAGAATAGCAGTTTATGATCTCACCCTGATGGTTCTCTCCCACGAAACCTCCAAAGGTAATCTCTGAAGAGCTGGTTATCCGCATCACATCCGCTCTTGAATATGAGTTGGACACCGTTCCGTAGCCGTTATATCCGACGAGTCCGCCAGTTCTCAAAGACCCGTCCAGGTTTCCGGTTGCATAGGATTTCTGCACCGTTCCGTAGCCGTTATATCCGACGAGTCCGCCTACATTCGTATCTCCGCTAACATTCCCAGTGGTACACGATTCGGATACTGTTCCATAGTAGTTGTATCCAACGAACCCACCTACATGATAGCGTCCGCTCACATAACCATCAGCATAAGAGTTGGATACCGTACCTTCCTCGTTAAATCCCATGATCCGGCCGATATAGTCACGCCCACTGACGTCTGCATCTATAACCCTTACACTGTGAATTTCACCACCACTTCCAAGATACCCCAAAATGCCTATATAGTCCATACTAGGTCTGTTGATGAACACACCGCTGATTTCGTGATCCTGCCCATCTACACTCCCGGTGAAATGACTATCAGGTTCAATCCAAGGCCCCGTACCTACAGGCTCGAATCCTTCTCCACTGTTCCAGATGGATGTCGAAGAGGCGTCGATATCGTTCATGAGTGTGTAATTTTCGTTGATATCTATCTTCATCATCTGCAGTTCCGCAACAGTTGTGATCTGGGTGGTATGCTCCCACTGCAGGTGCGGATAGCCCGCCATGATCCATTTTCCCGGTATGGTGAAGTTCCAGCCGATGAAAGTGTTCTGGGTCATCATCTCAACGGTGGTCTTAGGTTCTCCCTTACCTACATCGTTTTGACCGGTAGTTTCCGAGTCATAAAAACTGTTTATGATCATACTAGAGTTATCTCCAACTAGGCCGCCGACGTAAATAGAGCCGCTCACCCACCCCGCGGCATAGGAGTTCTCCACCACTGCGTCCTCAATGTTCCGACCGAGTAGGCCGCCGATAGAGGCCACTCCACTGACGTTTCCTAAGGCATATGAGTCAGTGATCACACCATATAGTAGATTTAATCCAACTAGACCTCCTACGTTGTTCTCGGCTCCCGTAACATCCGCGGTAGAATAGCAGTAGGATACTGTGCCACCTTCGTTATTTCCAATCAACCCGCCAACGCGGTAACTATCACCCGTCACACTTCCAGATGTGAATGAATTTGACACTTCCCCATAGTTAACCCCCACAAGCAAACCGACCCACTGGTTTCCTACAATATCTGCGTTGACAACTCCTACGTTGTTCACTTCACCATCGGAACCCACGGCACCGAAAAGGCCCACTTCATCTTCAGCAGAACGATTGGTATATAAGTCATATATGGTATGATTTCGTCCGTCGAAAGAGCCTGTGAATCTATCGGCATCCGTACCGACGGGGTCGAACCCAGCACCATCGTTCCATCCGCTGGACTCACTTGCATCTATATCGTTCGCCAAAGCGTAGTGTGCTGTCAGGTTCGCGCTCATGTTCTGTAGATCATTCACATCATATATCATGTACGGATCCCCAGGAGTCCCGTTTCCCTCAAGGATAATCTCCTGCTCAGTCCTATTCGAAAACACTTCACCCACAGCAAATGCGAAGCCGTTTATCACAAGCAACAAAAACAATCCGAAGACTATGCCTTTTTGCATGTTCATATTAATCACATCGTTTATTATGTACATTCAAAGGCATACAACAATAAATATATTGTGACCCTCCCGACCGATCATCACGATTTCCCAAACTCATTATCTAACTCGGCAGGCATTTTCCTTATCCAGACCTATACATTTCCGCCTCCCACCCGCCCTAAAAATCATACATCAACAACGTACGGTACCTACCGAGATTCATGACCAATAATCGCCCTCTCAAGCTTGATTTCATATTTTAACTACCCAGCACCCACATTTCGCCGATCTCTTCCTCTCTAATAATCCTTTGTCCTTGAGCTTATTGATATTGTTTACAACAGCGGTGGTACTTATTCCTATCTTCTCCGCCAGGGATCGACATCGTTGGTTCTTTTGAGAACATTAAAAGTATTTTTTCTTCGTTTTCACCCAAATCTTCACCCGAAGTAAGACTCGAGTTCTTTTTTACCTATCAACCTGACGTCTTCGTCTTCCAATCCATCCTGGAAGCCGGACCACGAAAACAGGACGAATTCACCATCGTCGCCACCGACCGGCCCTGCCTTTTCCCTTAAACGTTCCAATAATGTGTCGACACCGACAGGATTCTTGCTATACTTGCATTCGCCGAATATGGTACGAACCCCGTCCATCCCCACTATATCTATCTCCTCTCCCTTTCCCCACCACCTACCTATCCTTGGAAATTCCTTACTGAGATATTCTCTGCAGATCTGCTCGAACACGAAGGACACGTGTCTCCTCAGTTTATCTTCATCAAGTGCCTCGTCTATCCTACCTTCCTCCAGCAGACTCATATTTGGATATACGAACTCAAACCAAAAATCGTAATAGTTATCGTGCAGCCGATACAAAGCGTTCCGGTTCTCCTTTCTTTGAGTGACGGGAAACTCCCTATCCACCACGTGAAGCTCCCGTAAGTTGGCCAAGTACTGAGAAACCTTCGATTTCCCGAATCCTGTTCTATTGCATATCTCACCGTACTTTGTGTTTCCCTCGGCTATCGCCTGCAGTACGGATAGATAATTCGATGGTACTCTCAGCTCTTGTATCACCAGATTTTTCGCTTCCTCATACAGATAACTCCCTTTGGACAACAGATTGTTCTTCAAGTTCCAGACGGGATCCTTCCCCGGGTCCATGAGAGATAAGTACATGGGGATCCCATCCAAGAAGGAATAGAACATCAACCTTTCTTCCAGGGTGTGGTCCGGAAAAAATTCTTTGAGTTCCTTGAATTTGAACGGGGTAAGTTTCCACTGCCCGCTTCGTCTTCCGTATAATGGACTTCTGTATCCCAGAACGTGGGTCTCCATCATACCGATGGAAGAGCCGCATAGTATAAGCGTCACTTCCTCATCCTTGAATGATCCGTCCCATATCTTCTGGAATATCGACGGGATCGCTTTGTTGACCTCTATCAGATATGGGAATTCATCCAGTGCGATGATCACGTGCCCTTCCGTTCTCTTGATAAATTCCTGGAAAAGATCCTCCCATCCACGGAAGTCTATCCTTCCGAACATCTCTTCGTTCAAATGATCGGCCATTAGAGATCGTAGATCCTCCATATTGTCCTTCTCGGTTTTCTTCGTTGCCAGGAAGTACAGATGTTTCTTGTCCTTACAGAATTCCTTGATAAGTTCCGTTTTACCTACCCTTCCCCGAGGTGCTCCTTCAATATCTCATAAGCTATCCGGTCATCGATCCTACCGTATCGATGTACCACTATATTCCTAAATCCTTTCATCCTAGACAGCTTTCTTTCCAATCTTCTTCTAAAACACCCCTTTCCAGAAGATGATCTACGACATTTTCATCCCTCTCCGGGATGCCCAGATCCAAATCCGAATTGATGACCGCACAGATATCGAACACATCCTCTATAGCGAATTCAACTCTTTTGTAGATGCCGTCCTTGACCAAACCGAGTTCTTTGAATCTCTCTAAACCATCTGGAATTTCATCTTTCACTGAGTCTATGCTTTCTTCGATCTCTTTCATCTTTGTTCTGATCAAGTCTTCTCTCATACTATCGCCTCCTTACCGATATAATCATAATATCGGTGCTTAAAATCATCGAATTCTCTTATGAGATCGTAAGCGATATCATACAACTCCTGTTTATCTCGACGATACAGCACATCCCCTTTCAAAACCTCTTTCCTAACGTACAAAGGCAACAACTGGAATATCTGTATATCATAACGGTCATCGAATAATTCGGATAGAATTTCGAACCGGACCCTCGATGCTTCTTCTTCATCACCGTCGTATCCCACACATAGATCGACATCAGACTCCTCCGTCATCCTACCCTCCGCTACAGATCCGTAAAGGATGATGAACTGGACATTCTCGATGCCCTTTATCTTTTCAACAACTCGTTCCAATTCCATGAGCCTATACCTCATTTCGAAGATCACTATTACTTATCACGTATAAAACTTTTCGATAAAGAAAACACCGACCAAGGTGATCACACGAAAACTCAGCGGCTAGATCGCAACTATCGTCCCTTCTATCTCCGGCTTCACCGGACCGTTCTCCTGCACGTATTTTTTCAATGCGGAGACGGCATCTATGTCCAGGTCCTTTCTATTCTTTCCGTTAGTACATGTACACCCTGTTATTTGAGGCGTTAACCTAAATCCACCTATTTTAGACCTTTCGGACCTAGTTGTCAATAATTTACAATAAATTACAAATACTGTAAACTGTTTACAATGTATTATGGCAACTACAGACAAGAGGATCCCAGTTACCGAAGAGACCTTGGAAAAATTAAAGAAATTAGGCCATAAGGGACAAACCTATGATGAACTTTTAAATGAGATGATGGAAGCATATAGAAAAGAAAAGTTCATCAAGATGCTAAAAGAGAGGCGTGAAGAAGGCAATTTCGTTGATTTCGATGAGGCTGTTTGATGGATTATAGACTACTCATTGAAGAGAATGCCGTGACTGAAATTAATACTCTGAATAAAAAGGACAGAGAACGAATAAAGAAAAAAATCAGAGAGACACTAACCGACGATCCACTTCCTGGTGGTAAAGGGGATATAAAGAAAATAATCGATACTGATTTTTGGAGGATGAGAGTCGGTGATTATAGTGCAAAACGAAACTTTTAGGACTAAAGTTTCGCTTTCCACATCTACTGGAATTCGAAACGAATTCCGAAACACATAGATTGAAGACACTTTTTTGCAAAAAGTTATGTCTTCAACTATACAGGGGTTTTTATGATGTCGATTCTAACGAAAAAATAGTCTATATTAGACACAGGTCCAAGGCTTATCGGAATCTGTAAAAAGGTCAACCTGACCCGAAATTTAGTATAAAAATAGGGGGGAATTTCACATAACGGACAGGGGTATGATGCGACACCGATCGGTGCAAGGGGTCACTTTGACCCCGAAGAGTTGAAAGCGTAGCGACCAATTTGGGCGGAAGACCTGCAAGGTCTAGAGCCGTATATCGTTTTGCGTGTTTGCGAAGTGCCAGAGGCGTTTGAGTGAGCGCAGCGAACCGCAAACACGCTGTTGATAAATAAGTCATTTCTTAGCACCAACCATTATTTTTACAGCGTTTTCTTTATTCAATAACCTTTCTGCAAGAACCAAAACTTCTTCTTTGTTAATTTGGTTTATTTTTTCTATCATCTCTTTATAATTTCCATACATTAGAAGTGGATTGGAAGAAATAAACTTAAGCAGACCACGCTCACCTCCTTCTTTCATTTTTAATATCTCGATTGTTCTAATCTTCTTCGCCAATTCTAAATCTCTCTCTTTTATCTCCAAATTATCAAGTAGCTGCCATAGATCTTTATCGATTTCACAAGCTTCATCAATAGATGTAGCGCCAAAGTAAAGAAAGAAACCACATCCGGTGGTCGTCCAATTCAATTGTGAGCCAACACAATACGTGAGTCTGCTGAACTCCTCTCCCCATATTCTTGATGTGGGATAATTTCCAAGAATAATCTGCAAGATCTCCCATCCTATATTATATTGTGGAAGTTTAAACCCATAAACCATTTCTACATTTTTCATTCCCTCTCTTTTAATAAAAATCTCTCTCTTATCATATTGTATATTAAATGGAGAAGGTATTTCACCATCCGATGGGATATTTGCATCCTTAATGAGTTTTGATATTTCATTCTCTCCTATATCTCCATAAGTTACGATAAAACTATTCTTAGCATGATAATATTTTCTGTGCCACACCACAAGATCTTCTTTTGTAAGTAATTTAATATCTTCCTTCGCTCCTAAACTCGTCATAATGTCCCAATAAAATATTAAATTCTTTGCACATTCATGTGCCAACTCCCATGGAGTAAAATCGGATCCTTGGATCACCGCTGCAATTATATTCTCCTGTTTCTCTTTTTCTAATTTGGTTTTGTTGAACTTTGGATGAAAAATTAAAGAAAGAAACAATCTTAAATTTTTAGTGAAATCCTCTTTAGCAGAGGTAAAGAAAAACAGAGTGTATTCTGGAAGTGTCATTCCGTTAAGCTGGACACCATATTTTACAACCTCATCATCTGGTGTAGGATGTGACTTATTGCCTAAAAATATAGCATGTTCAAGAAAGTGAGTGATCCCTTTTTTTCCTGCTTCTTCATGTCGCCATCCTGACTTAATTCCAACAACTGCATGTATTAGAGTCTTTGAACTTTCTTGAATGATTAACTGTTCCATATTTCATTTCCTCGTTAATTCAATGGCGTATAACCGCCTGTTATGCGACCCTGATAGGAGTTTGTGTTCGTCATCGTACAAGTTCACGTTTAGCTACCTCTCTTTTTTTCATTATCGATTACCAGGTATAAAAAAATTGTTGTGATCTCCGATTACTACAGTTTTTTTCCCCCTTCCATCATCAACTTTTTGTCAGTAACACGTGAACGAGTGAAACACAGGCAAGAATTGCACAAAACGGGTGGGAATATGATACGACCACGATAGGTACAAGGGGGCACTTTTGACCCCGAAGAGTTGAAAGCGTAGCGACCAATTTCGTATATACCCCAGTTAGGTGAGATGGTGGTCCGAGAAAATTAATAGATTAACTTTCGATAAGTCAGAGATGAGAAAGGGTTTGCAAAAGCCGATGGGGGTAGTCAAAAAACCATTGCTTCTCAAATTTTTCTAACATACTTTTTCCTTTATTGATAATTTTAGATGTTATAAAAAGGGAAGAATCCTTGTACAAATTATCCATGATCTTATATGCTGTAGATTTATTTATCATTCCTTCACGGTATGCTCTTATCACAATACCCAAGGTTCCGTGGACTTGTAGTTTAAACTCTTTAGCCACATCTCTTGCATACCAATCATCCGTGAAGAAATATTGAATGTTTTCTTGTTTAAGAAGGGAAATTGCTTCCGCTTCCCCAATATCCAGATAATGTTCCTTGATGAGAATTACAGAATAATCCCTACATTTATTGTTAAGATCCATTATAGATAACTCTAAATTTTCAACCCGATGCTCTCAAAATTCTTTGATTGCTATTTCTGGAGCAAGTTTTTCCTCTACAATGGCTAATAACTCTAATCTGTCGATTTCAGCAAGATGGATTAGGGGTCCAGCATCAAAAATAGCTCTATCAATTTTCCCCACAAAGACCCCATTCAATATCTTCTTCCATATCCTTCTCTATTTTCTCAATATGATACCTACGAACGAGCTGTCTGATCGCATCTCGAACTGCTTCGGATCTTGAAGAATACCATCCTTCGTCGACAATTTCATCTAGTTCGTATATCAACCTTCGAGTCACTTTGGCAGGTAATGTTTTCATAGACATATTACTCAATGTATACTATAGTAATACGATTTATACTTTTCCTTTTTTTTGCAATGATTTTTTATAATGGACTACCACCCTTCTTATCTTTGATTTCACATATACCCCCAGTTATGTTAGTTCGATAGAACAAAGAGATTTAAGGATTAAATCTCGAAGAGTTATTGTGTGGCAGGGGTCAAAGAAAGGTGAATTTGCGTTAAATATTGATCTGAGAGGGATGTTTTGATTGCATGTTATATCTTTTTAAAAAATATTTAGTTTTATCCTTTAGATGATGGTCATCAACAGACCAGATTATATCACAGCCATGATTTACGGCACTTGCTACGTGCAATGCATCACCGGTATATAGGTTCAACTCAATTTCTACTTCTTTTGCTAGAAAGATAACATCATTAATATTAACATTTTTCAAGGCTCCTATGTCGTAGAAATCATGTAAATTTTGGAAGGAATCTTCTATTTCATCTTTTTTCAAAGCCAACGCAACAAATGGAACGTCATCCGGATCTATATCTTCAAGTTACATACCCGCCGGCAGTTCCTCTTTGCTCATGGTGTTTCGATGCTTTTGGTCATCCCATAGCTTTCTGTAATTGTAAAAGTATTCGTACATACCGTATTTATCTGACGTATAGACGATCTTATGTTCCTCGATTATATCCATCTGGATATGAAGGGGAAGCTCCTCGAAGATATGTACATCTATATTCAACGAACCGGTATCGACCTCCCTGAAGATCTTCATCAATATCTCTCGAGCATCTACTTTTACACCGTAAAAGTGTGAGGCACCGGGCACCACGACTGTCACGTCCGTGTCACTCTTGAGATGCGCCT
>CAZAMQ010000065.1:0-12512 GCA_964486225.1 uncultured Thermoplasmata archaeon
ACTTTCACATGCGTGAAAATACTATTTTGTTTGTGAAGGGTGCGGAATATGGGTTATGATGTTTCAGTAAAGTACATTGAGTATCTTTTGCCCAAAAAATTCATAAAGTACATAATGCCTAAAAAAACCCATAGAGGTAATACTATGATATGTGAATTCACCATCGTCCCTCTTGACAAGGGAGAGAGCTTGAGCGAATATGTAGCCAAGATAATAGACCTGGTCGACAAAAGCGGATTGGACTACTGCCTGACGCCTATGGGAACTATAGTAGAAGGTGATTGGGACGAAATTATGGCATTGATAAAGGAGTGTCACCATCACATGAGGAGGCATTCTCAACGCGTATCGACATCCATCAAGATCGACGACAGAGAAGGTGCGAAAAAGAGGATAGACGGCAAGATAGAATCAGTTGAAAAACGGCTAGGAAGGCCGGTAAAAAAATAGAACTCAGAAATCCATCAGTGAACTCTGCGAATTCGTATCCTCCGCCTTGGAGGATATCCTCTCACCTATACCCGGTAATTTTCTCAATTCATCAGGTGACGCACCCGCAACGTCTTCAGGTGTCTTGTAACCGGCGTTGTAAAGTGTTCTCGCCCTGACACGTCCCACCTGAGGTATCCTCATCAAGGGGATCAGGTCTGTATTTATACCGTACTTTATACGAGTGGTAAGTTCCCTCAGACGGATGTATTTTTCAGGGTCGTACATCCTAGCTATCTCTGCGGCGGAATGGATAAGCCATTCGGCTGTCTCAACCCTGTTCCTAATATCTCCCGGTCCTATATCGTACGTGCTGGCGATGGTATCCTCACTCTCTTCACTTATCCAATCGTTGAGCATCAAAGCCGTTTTGAAGGCAGAGAGGTAAGCTTCCAGGTCTCCCTGGTCCTCAGGAACTTCTTCAAAAAGATCAGGCCGTACATGATCGACCTTTTTCATCAGCTTCCTTATCTCGCTCTTCCTTATGTACAGGGGGTACATATCCGGGGTACCCGCGATGATATGAAGGTATGAGATGGGGATACCCTGTTTTCCACTATCTAAAGCCTCCCTTATCTTCAACCCCGATAGAGGGTCGATGTAAAGATCGGATACACGTTTTCCGAAGTCGGTAGCCTTCAATAAGTCTTCTTCCCTTTCTATCAAACTACACTCTTCGAGAAGATCGAGCATCTCGTCTATTTTACCCCAGACACCTTCTATTCCACCGCACCTTGCAAAAAAAGTTCCCGCCATGAACTCGGAAACGTCCTCTTTCGAGCGGCAATGGGACGTAGCTACTAACGCCAGCAAGTGCTTTCTCAGTGAGGGCTCCATCGCCATCCGTGAAAGTACCACTTCGCTCTCCCCGTATATGTATTCATTAATTAGTGCGTTGACTTCCGCTTTTCTCCTAGCTACCAGTATCGCCTCGCCGATATCATCGAAACCGGGTCTACCGGCTCTGCCGCACATCTGCTTGATCTCCATCACCGGTATAGGCGCGTTGTAGCCGTGCAGTGAATCGTACCGCTTCCAATCGCGTATGATCACCCGTCTTGCAGGAAGGTTTATGCCTGCCGCCAAAGTTGGCGTGGCGACTATCATCTTGATCAATCTGGACTTGAAGGCATTCTCCACTGATCGTCGCTGGTAGTTATCTAGACCAGCGTTATGGAAGGCCGTTCCTGAGGAAACCACTGCCGCCAATTTTTCACCGATGGACGTGGTTGCTCGCTCTTGTATCTCAGTAGCTATTTTACCCAATTCCTCCTGTTCCGACTTCGTCAGTAAATTTTTCACACTGCCGGCGAGTTCCACACAGGTAGTTTCCGTTGATTTTCGAGTTGACACAAAGACGAGACACTGTCCATTATCTTTTATCGTCTGTAAACAAAGAGCGGATACCGGACTGCGGCCGGGGATACGGATATAATCACCACCCCCGAAATGTACCCTGTTCTTGTAATACACACCCTCCGACAGTTCGACCGGCCTCCATTCGCTTTTATGATGTTCGGCCTCCAGCCATTGAGCTATAATATCGGAATTCCTTATGGTTGCCGACAGAGCTACGATTTGGGCATCGGGGTTTACCTGTTTTAACTTCGACAGTGTGACCTCCAATGTCGATCCCCTTTCCCTATCATTTATCAGATGGATCTCGTCGGCTATCGTAAGGTTAAGATCGTGGAGCCATTCAACGTTCTGTCGAAGTAGTGAATCCGCCTTCTCCGATGTAGCAACGATAACATCGTAATTCTTTAGATCAGGGTCGGGACGGTCGTAATCGCCCATGGAGACGGCAACTTTAATACCCAAGTGTGAAAAAGCCTGAAGTTCTTCTACCTTTTCGGAAGCTAGAGCACGCAGAGGTACGATATACAGTGCCTTGCCTTTCTCTTCTATCACCCTCTTGATAACCGCTAAGTACGCTAGGAGCGACTTGCCGCTGGCAGTGGGGAAGGCGAGCACACAGTTTTTACCCGAAAGCACATCTTCCACGCACTCGACCTGTGGTGGATAGAGTTCTTGGATCCCCCATCCTTTGATCACTTCCTCGGTGCCTTTGGGTATATTGAGTTCTTCGACTTTCATCTGTTCCGCGGATATCAGTAAGTGCTACTAATAGTTGATGATTCCCAAATGATATATATCTCCGTGTGCATCCATGGATGATGCAATACAGTAACAGACATCGTTTGAAGAAAAAGAATTTGCTGAAGTATCATGATGAAATAAGGTCCAAACTCGGAAACGTACCTTTCAAGTCGGATGATCCCGTTGATATCGCTGCTACGCCTTCCGGAAAGGTCCTTTTGACGGGTGACACTCCCCTAGCTTCCTTTTTTGACGGTGAGATATTTCCTACCATCAAAGGACTGCTTAAGATGAAGGCCGATAAATGCTACGTTGTGGTGGATATGGGTGCTGTCAGCTTTCTTTACAACGGCGCTGACGTAATGGCACCAGGGGTGGTGGACGCCGATGAAGATATAGTGGAAGGTCAGCTAGTATGGGTAAGAGATCAAAATCATGGAAAACCTCTTACCGTCGGGCGAGCGCTCACCAGTGGTAAAGAGATGATAGAATCCGATGAAGGGAAGGTGATTAAAAGCCTGCACCACGTGGGAGATGGCAAGTACTCTTGATCATAATCTATCCTTTAACTCGTCGATAACATCCACCGGTGACGGGTCTCTTCCGTAAAGCATGGCAAGGTAGATACTAATGTAATCGCCCATGTAAATCAAATACAATATCCGAGATAACTGTGTTTCACCCTTGGCATATACCTCCACGGTATATTCGACATTGTTCTTAAAGACAAGTTCCTTGGTAAACCCAAGCCTTAACTTGATCCTTTCGTCCTCTTTATCGTCCCTTAGTAGGACGGGAACGAACAAAGATGAGTTCTCGTCGCCAGCCCATCCGACTATCTCGTTGTGGTTCATCTCAGGGATTTCACCGTACCATGAGAGGATCTCGGCGTTCTCATTGAACTGTGTGTGCCAGCGATTGGCAACTGCGTTGTATATTGAATGACCGTAGATAACAGGGATCTTACCGTGGACCCTCTGTGCGATACGTTTTGCCTTGTTATCAGCAGAGGGTGAAGATACCTTTATCTCGTCTCTTAGCTCCCTCAATACCTTCAACGAATCCAGGATAGCCACATCGGAATCGTAGATCAACATCTCGGAAAGTAATTTTAGCACGGGAACGAACATGAAGGCGATCGCCGCCCTGGGGTGATATCCGCCGGCGGCCTTTATGAAAACCACTCCTTTGTCCTCGCACATCTTTTCCAACTCACCGTCGGAGCTGATAGCCACCACCTTAGCCCTCTTTTTCATACCCTTCTCCGCAGCACTCAAGGTCTCCTCGGTATTACCGGAATACGAGACAACGAACAGTAGTGTATTCTCTCCCACGAAAGAAGGCAGTGTATAATCCTTGTTTACGTATATGGGCATGCTTATGCGGTTGGCTAGGAAGCTACGTAATATGTCACCCACTATACCCGAACCCCCCATACCCGTTACAACTATCTCATCGGGTTTGAATGGGAGCAGGTTCAATTCAAGGCATTCAAGAACTTCTTCGATCTGTTCTGGAAAGTTTTCCAACGAATCCAACATGTTATGGCTGTCCATCTTTTTGAGCTTCTCAAGGTCATCGAGCATAACTATCACTTAGATTCATAATGAACTGGAGAATATATAGTTTGTTCTGATGAATAGGATATCATAATACACACCACCCTGTTTTGGTGTCTTACTTTCCTCTGCGGCGAGTATCTTTATCAAAAAGGGTTGAACGCCCATGAGTCTGTTTGAGTTGGGCTTCGCCTTCCTGATGTTTTCTGCCAAGCGTTGATCCCTGTGTCAATAGATACAAAAATCCCAGCAGGATAACTATTCCTAGAAAAGTTAAACAATATACATCTACATTGAAAACAAAAACCAAGATCAATACTACCGAAGCTATCACAATAAGGGCTAATATCTTGAGCGGGATAGGTAAAATTCTTTCCTTTTGCTTACTTTCACTACGGGGACGATATCGTTCCTGTGAGTACACTGCGGGCTCTGTGTCGTCTAGATTGTGCAGCTGTAGCACTCCGCACCATTTACAGCGTTCGCTACCGTAATGCAGGGGTTTTCCACAATTGGAGCATCCTCCGCTTTTTTGGATAGAGGATTTAAAAGGTCGCCAGTTGGTGGAGTGATATAGATAGACGAAAATGAAGATGACTATGAGTACGACGAAGCCTACTGACAGTTCAAGTGCATTTTCATAGAACCAATGGTAACGAGAATAACACATCAAGCCATCGTTTATGCTTGTTATCATCGGAAGAGTATTATTACATCTCAATATATACTTTGTCTAATCTTTGCTAAGGAAAGCATAGATTCACCAAAAGCCTATTATAAACCATCACGTTTTTTACTTCGATGAAAGAGTCTTTGGAAAAAGCGTTGGACCGTATCAAGAAAGGTAAGTTCGTCATGGTTTACGACGCCGATGGACGGGAGGAGGAAACCGATCTGGTAGTACCTTCCTTTTCTGTAACACCGGAAAAGGTAAGACAGCTGAGACAGGATGCCGGCGGGTTGATCTGTGTGACCGTGCCACCGGACACATGGAAAAAACTGGGTCAGCCATATCTGCAGGAAGTATACAAATACGCATCCCAAAAATACCCTTTACTGTCGGCGATGAAGGCCGACGACATACCATACGACGAGATATCTACATTCTCACTCTCAGTAAATCATCGGGATACCTTTACAGGCATCTCCGATTACGACAGGGCCCTTACGATAAGCAGATTCGCCAGGTTAGCCGAAGATATGAACGATCTAAGTAGGGAAGACGCTATGGAAAAATTCGGAAAAGAATTTCGCACGCCTGGGCATGTCTTCCTTTTGAACGCTACCGAAGGCCTAGTGTCCAAAAGGATGGGACACACGGAACTGACAACGGCCCTGCTCACTCTAGCAGGTATTTATCCGAGCATGACGATCTGTGAGATGCTATCATCCGATGGGAACAGCCTCACAGAACGGGAGGCCGTGATGTACGGCGAGAAGACGGACATACCCTTGATAGAGGGCGGCGATATCATCGATGCATGGGAGGCAAGACATGGCCGATAGGATAGTTATGGCCGCAGGTGTATTCGATATACTTCACATGGGACATCTTCATTATCTGAAGGAAGCAAAAAAACTGGGTGACAAACTTGTCGTTGTAGTAGCGTGCGATGAAACCGTCAGGCAAAACAAACACGAACCATTGATGGTTCAGGAGACCCGGGCCAAGATGGTAGAGTCAATGAAACCGGTGGATAAGGTCTTTATCGGCAATCCCGGAGATCCCTTCAATGTGGTGGAGGAGATAATGCCCGACATGATCGCCCTAGGTTACGACCAGAGACACGAGGAGAGTGAACTGATTAAAGAGCTCAAAAAAAGAGGGTTAGAGACAGAGGTCCGACGCCTTGAACATTACGACCACGACCTCGACGGAACACGTAAGATAATAAGGAAGATAATCGATTGGTACGGTATGAAAAAAGAACTCGAGGCGGTGGAAGGCAAATGAAGAAGATTGGCATAGCGGATACAACCTTCGCACGATTCGACATGTACAAAAGTACAAGGGACGAACTAGAGTCTACCGGAACCGGATATACCATAGAGAGGTACACCGTACCCGGGATAAAGGACTTGGCCATCGCCTGCCAGCGCCTCATAAGATCAGGATGCGATATCGTGATCGCACTGGGCATGCCGGGACCCGAACCCATCGATAAACAGTGCGCGGACCAGGCATCAAGAGCAATACTGGACGTGGAGATCAAACATGACATTCATATACTCGAAGTTTTCGTCCACGAGGATGAAGCTAAAAACGAAGACGAATTGGCTAAACTTGCCGACGGAAGGGCTAGAGAGCACGCGATCAACGCTTACAACCTACTTTTTCGTCTAGAGATGTTACAGCAGGCCGCAGGGACCGGTCAACGAGAAGGTCATCCCGACGCAGGACCGATAAGGAGATGAAAAAACATGGCAAAAAAAATGAAGATAGGTATAGTGGTATCGGAATTCAACTACGATATCACGATGATGATGTTAGAGAGGGCAAAGGAACATGCTTATTTCCTAGGAGTGGAAGTTTCCGAAGTGATTCATGTTCCCGGGGTTTTCGATATGCCATTGGCAATAAAAAAGCTATTGAAGAAAGACAGTATCGATGGCGTGGTTACCCTGGGCGCGGTTATCAAAGGAGAAACAGATCACGACGAAACGGTGATCAGCCACGCCGCTAGAAAGATAACCGACCTTGCATTGTCTCACGACAAACCCGTAGGCCTGGGGATAACCGGCCCTGGAATGACCCGTATGCAGGCACAGGAAAGGATCGACAGGGCTAAGGCCGCAGTTGAGAGTGTTGTAAAACTCTACGAGAACGTTTCGGATAGGTAATATTAAGTATTCCCACGTTCTTATCCTCTTGATGCCTTACTCCATCCCGAGTGATGAAGAGATAAGGGATGCGCTCGAGATAGTGATCAGAAGGATGAAAGCGGTGGGCTCATTACGGAAACTGAGAGAATTAGTGATACGCGAACTGCGTATAAAGGACCCCAGTTATACCGTTGGCCCCAGCCGTTTGAGAGAGATCGCAGTCACATCGCCCTTTGTTCACACATCCATAGAAGCACGTCAGGCAAACGAGAGGAAAGACCTAAAAGGCAAATGCCCCGTTTGCGGAGAAAGGTTGGAAAAAACAAAGAACGAGACCATCTTCGGCGGCATGGTGACACTTGGTTACACCTGCAGTTCATGCCCTTATTGGACCACGCTGAAAAGACGGATCCCCACAAGGTATAGATTCGAATATGTTAAGGAGCACTCTTAGATGAATATCAGATACGAACATGGAATATGTATAGAGGACGACAACCGTAAGGTCATACTGGATCCGACCAGGCAGAGTGAAATCGGTGTAGTAACTCACGGACACATGGATCATCTGGTAAAAGATGCTTTCATGACCTATCAGACTTTAGATATCCTAGGGGTTCGGACGGGCGAACGTAGGGGCAAGGGCGTTTCATACGGTTTCCCTCATCTCGTAGGGGGTTTTAACGTTATTTTGTTACCGGCGGGCCACGTTTTCGGCTCGGCGATGACAATGGTCGAAGATGTTCTATACACAGGAGATTTCAACACCGAGGGCGGTTCCACCTGCGGTAGGGCGGTTCCCCATAGATGTAACACGTTGATAATCGAGACCACTTACGGCAAGTTAGATTATAGGCTGCCTCCGAAAAAAGATGTTATCGACGACCTCAAGATATGGACAGAATGTCAATTGGAAGACGGGCCCGTCGTCTTCGGGGCGTACGAGTTCGGTAAGGCACAAGAGATAATATCTCTACTTAACAGCATGGGCGAAGTTCCATACGTTACGGAAAACATTCATCGTTTGTGCCAGGTTTACAACAAACACGGCGTCGGCCTTAAGTACGACCTCGGTAAGCCGGAAGGAGATTTCACTGCAGTGGTGCCTCCGGGAGAACTACGTAAACCCATAGGACCGTTGTTACAAAAAGCACGTGAGATGAATGGAACGTCGGCCTACCTATCCGGTTGGTGCGCCTTCTACTCCTTTTTCCACTCCATGGACATCGATGCGCAGTTTCCGCTCTCCGATCATGCAGGATTCGACGAGCTGATGGATTACGTTGTAAAATGTGATCCTGAAAATGTGCTTACCGTTCACGGCAGTTCTAAGGAGTTCGCAAAGATCGTGGAAGAAGAGACCGGTATCGAAGCCCGGGCATTGAGATGACATCCGGCGAAAGTTATATACCTATGCGATAGTTACTCTTAAGACATGGAATACGATAGAGAAGGCAACGTATTTGTGGCAAAGCTAGATCACGATACCGATCTGTTCACAGATCTACAGGATATCTTTGAGGGATTCAACTGTGGATTGATAGTTTCAGGTATAGGCATGCTGAAGGATTTTAAGCTCGGTTTTTACGATTCCGATACTGGAACTTACGAATGGGAGGAATTTTCAGAAGGTATGGAACTGCTTACATTGAACGGAAGTATTACCGCTGACGAAACCATACACCTTCACGCCGTTGTATCCGGAAAGGACCATATTGCCAGAGGAGGACACCTGGAAGGTGGTAGAGTGCACAATGTGGTGGAACTTACGGGATTACTGTTCGAAACCATAACTCTACGCCGTCTTATGGATGAATTATCCGGCTCGGAACTGCTCACAATCGAGTGATAGAAGATGGCATTTGAACAATTTGAACACACCGCAGATGTAGGGATAAAAGCGACGGGAGAAAATCTTGAGGAGGCCTTCGCTGAGACTGCCCGTGGTATGTTCAGTATCATGACGGACATAGATCAAGTTTCGCCAGTGGGCGAGTACAGGATCGAGTTTTCTGCTGACGATTTGGAATCTCTCCTTGTAGAATTCCTTTCAGAGCTCATCTACTTATTTGAGGTTAAATCCGTACTTTTCTCACGATTCGAAATAGATTTGAAGTATAACGAGGCTGTGGATTTGATCGTTATTGCTAGAGGTGAAGAGATCAATTCTGAGAAACACGAACTATACGGTGCTGTGAAGGCGGTATCCTACCATGATCTGATGATAGACCCACAAGGTGAGATACGGGTGATATTCGACGTGTGATCCGTTATCGGTAATACTTATATACCCATCTAATATTCAACATCGGATTAAAACCGAAAGGGTACGATAATATGCGATCACGAAATAGAGAAGATCTACGAAACAGGATGCCGGAAGAACCGAAAGATACGGGGTATTTATCGGGGATATTAACAATGGCTGTAGGAGTTGTCGGGCTTTTAATTGTATTGATTTTTCCCGGTAGGACATTGTATTTTAGTGATGGAGAAGTTGGATGGGGTGATTTTACAGGTGCATTGGAGGAAGGAATTCACTTCTTTCCTTCGTATGCCTTAATAAGCTTTATTTTAACTATAAGCATCATTGCTGCAGGAGCCATATTGGTGATTACCACCTTATTAACAGATGTTGAGGTGATGGAAAAGAATAAATCACTATGGATAAACTTCATCGCAGGAAAGCTCCTCCTCATCCCCTCTCTTGCCCTAATATTTGTTGGCACCTATGTTAACGCTTCCTTGTGGACCTTTTTTTCACTTGATCTAACACCATTTTTCTTTTCTCCATTCCTCTTTCTTATCATTGGAATATTTGGCATGAGCTTTTCGTTTAGTATATGCAAAAATAGTATGAAATGCATCCAGTATAACATCATCAAAGAGGATATTATACATAGAAAAAGGACTCGCCCGATACCCGTAAAAAAACCGAAGAAGATACCCGTAAAAAAACCGAAAATCCCCAGAGGTGATTATAAGTGAAGGTAACAACAGAACTTTTAGAAAAGCTGTACAATACCGTTTTGTGGTCTTCCGTGATAGCGTTTATAGCTAGCATATTCATGCCGTGGGTATTGATAGAGGATTTAGATATCAAGATATATATTTCAGGCATCATGATACGATCCTATTATATGTCGGAATCCGACTTTCAAATCCATGGACTTCATCAATTGTTAAACCTATTGTATATTAGCTTTCTCGGGGCAATTGTTTTTTCTGTGATGGGTGTTATTGGTCTCGGTTTAAAAAAGGGTAAGAAATACAAGGAATCTCGGTACATGATGATCGGTTCAATACCACTCATATGCGTCTCAGTGACTGCATTGTTATTTAACATATTAATAATGATGTGGATAAACGACTCAGAGGTATACAGCCATGCATACAATATTATCCCTCTAATAATGTCCGTAGTGATGGTGATCGGCTCCGCCCTCCTCGTGGTTCTGGTGGGTAGACGTTCTCTATCCGAGGTGTTGAAAGACCGTCGTGAGAAGAAGGAAAGTCAGATGGTTGTTGTGACCACAGGAGAACCCGTCGGAGAAGATTTACCCGCACCTGGAACTCATCACGAGGTGACGCCGTACGGAGATGACGAAGACATACCACTGGAAGATGAAGTTTCCGATGATAACCTTCTTACCGCCGACCGGGAGGAAGAGAACGTTGAAGACGATGGAGATACCACCTTGTGCCCAAACTGCAGCACGGAACTCCAGGGTATGGAGCTAATATGTCCCCAATGTAGAGCAAACATAAGCAAAAGGTGTCCAAATTGTCAAAAACTAGTGTCCTTCTTCGTAGAAGAATGTCCGCACTGTGGTTTTTCAGGCGGTGGCGGAAACCGGTAAATTTCACTTTCACTTACCTCCGTGGAGAAGTATTAATAAGATGCGATTAACTATAGGAGCGATAAAATGAGCAAAGACAAAATAGAAAAGTTGCCAGGAGTAGGACCCGCAACTGCAGAAAAGCTCTTAGAAGCAGGATATAGAGACTTGATGGCCTTAGCTGTCGAATCGCCAAGAGTATTGGCAGATGTTGCAGAGATAGGTGAGGCTACCAGCGCAAAGATAATCAATGCGGCAAAGGCCGCTGCAGACATAGGGGGTTTCGTTACTGGTGACCAGGTACTAGAGAATAGAAAAGAGATATCAAAACTAACAACCAGCGCAAAGGCACTGGATGATCTTCTGGGTGGTGGTGTCGAATCACGTTCCATTACAGAGTTCTTCGGAGAATATGGTTCAGGTAAAACTCAGATCGTACATCAACTCGCCGTTAACACCACCATGCCTTTGGAAGATGGTGGTCTCGATGGTGAAGCATTCATCATAGATACTGAGAACAGCTTCAGACCGGAGCGGATAATTCAGATCGCTGAAGATATGGATTTGGACCCTATGGCCGTATTAAAAAAACTCAACGTTGCAAGAGCCTACAATACCCACCATCAGATGCTTCTAGCTGATAAGGTACTTGATATGGCTGAGGATCACGATATCAAACTGTTAGTGGTTGATTCACTTACCTCACACTTTCGTGCGGAATATGTCGGACGAGGTGCCCTGGCCGAAAGGCAGCAGACCTTGAACAAACATCTACACAAACTTCTCAAATTTGCAGATAGGCACAACGCAGCCATTGTCGTCACAAATCAAGTGTCCGCCAATCCTGATCAGTTCTTCGGCGACCCTACCAGACCGATCGGCGGACATATACTTGGCCACACCGCTACATTCCGTTTATATCTCAGGAAGAGCAAGGGCAATAAGCGCATAGCCAGGCTGGTGGATTCACCGAACCTGCCCGACGGTGAAGCGGTAATCACCATCGAGACTGGCGGTGTAAGAGGGTAAACTACCCCTTTTTCTTTTTATTATGAAAATTGTCTTACGTGGATCAGGATGGTATCACTACTTTAAAAAATGATATTTAAGTTTTTCGTACAGTTATCTATATTTTTACCAAAATCTTTATATCTCCCTTAACAAAATTAAGTATAACGGGGATTTACGGGCTAGTCGGTTAGAGTGCATCCCATCCCACCATCCTTCCATTCTAGCCCACCCCTATCTTTTTCTTACTACCTATTATCTAAGAGAATTTTGATCTTAACTGCTCCATCTCCTTCTTTACCACTGAACCAAGATTTTCGATATCCTCCTTGAATTCCTCCCATTCATCATCACCGACTTCCTGGAGTGTGGACAGTTTGGATTTAACCTTGCCACGTTTCTCCCATAGTTCTTTGATCTGGTCTTCGTACTTGATCCTAGCATCTGCACTTGCATGCCTTGCCTTCGCCTCGAGTTTATCTATCTCAGCCTTCCATTCGTCAAGCTGGGCCTTCAACTTATCCACATATGCATCTTTCTTGCTCATATCATCTACCTCTTTTTCCTGCTAAGGGGATAGGAAAAAACAGGTCTTAAATCTTACGGCCTCTAAATATATACAGATGAAATCGATGTTTTTAACTCATTTTCGTCTCTTGTATATCAGCACTGCTACGGCTACGCAGACCGCCAT
>CAZAMQ010000066.1:0-12304 GCA_964486225.1 uncultured Thermoplasmata archaeon
ATTTTTTTCGTACCTTAATAATAGCGTTTGTGTTCTATTTAAACGTATCGTGTATCTTCTATCGAGTACGATCTCTATCCCCGAGCAGTGTGTCCACACGTTCCTTCCATGATCGGATACCCATGCCCTTGAATTTGTCCCTGGCAATCCCAAGGTACTTTTCCGCCTCCTTTACATCACCCTTCTCCATATACGTTACGCCCAACTCGAAGTAGGCCCTGGCCAATATGGGCTCCTTCTCTGATATTCCGAATTCATCTATCACTCGTTCGAATACCTCGATGCTCTCGGATATCATGTTCCGTTCACGCAGCCACATCCCCTCGACCCTCAAGCATGTTGCTTCCCCGTGTCTCGTTCCCACATTTCTGGCTATCTCCAACCCTTCGTCGATGAATTCCTTCGCTTTCCCCGATTCCCCTATACAAGTATAAGCCTCTCCGAGGCGGCAACAGTTAGCCATGTTCTCAAGGTTCTCGCCGATCTCACTGAATATTTCATAGCTCTTTACGAAATGGGATATCGCGCTTTGGTATTCTTCCTTCTCAACAAGTATGTCGCCCTGTAATCCTTCCACTATCCCCATACCCTTTTTGTCTCCCATCTCCCTGAAGATGTCCACGGCTTCTGCAAGACATGCTTCCGCTTCCGCTAGTTCGCCTCGCATTATCAACACCTGAGCCCTCATGCACAGCGACACGCCTATACCCTGCTTATCACCCATCTCCTGCCTCAAAGACAGGGCTCTTTCCTGATACGCCATGGCCCTGTCGAGATCGCCTATGTCGGCGTATACGAGACCTAAGTTGTTCGTTGCCATTGCCACCCCTCTTTTATCACCTATATTCTCGAATATCTGAAGTGTCTTGTTGAAGTTATCTTCGGCACTCCTCATGTCATCACTCACATACTGCAAGGTCGCCAGATTGGCAAGTGCTCCGGTCATTCCGTCCAGGTCGCCCATCTCCTTCTGTATCTCGTAACACTTATGATAGGTATCCATGGCCTTCTGTATCTCACACCGGGATATGTACAACATACCTATATTGTTCAACGATTTGGCGGTGCCTCTGCGATCGCCCAATTTCTCGCGTATTCTGATGGCTTCGTTAAGGTACCTATAGGCATCCTCGAACAATCCCTTGTATATGTGCAGGGTGCCCAGGTTGTGGTTGGAATTGCCCATCAGAGCTTCCTGACCTATCTCTTCGGAAAGAGCTCTTTCCTTTTCGAACATGCCCTTGGCACCCTCGAGATCGCCCATCTGCATCAATGCCCAGCCCTTGACCTCGTAGAGTTTGCACAACTCCGAGATATCGTCACCGATACCCATATCGATGCCTATGTCGATGAGTTCCCTGGACTTGGTGAATTCACCCTGTACCAGCCAGCTTTGCGAGAGTTTGCGGTATATCCTCTGCACAACCGTTTTATCTTCCGTCTCTTTTAATATTGAATTATAATACTCCCTGCAGGAGGAAAAATCGCCTAGAATAGAATTAACATCGCCCAGACTTTCCAGCAATCTTATACCTTCGGGATCTCCTATTTCTTCCCACAATCTTAGCCCTTTCAGGTACATATCAAGTGCGTCCTCCTGTGCATATACCTCCTCTGCATGTTTACCCGCTTTGTAATAATACGAGATGGCTTTTTCTTTCAATCCCGCATTATCGAAGTGATTGGCAAGGTCCGAATGGTATTTCTCGATATTATCCTTGTAAATGGCTTCCATGGTCTCGGCCACGGTTTTGTGTATATGTTTTCTCTTGAAGTCGGGAACACTCTTGTAGGCCGCCAGGTGCACTAATGCGTGGGAGAAAGTAAAAACTTCTTCTTCTGGATTTTCTTCCCATATATTGGTTCCCAGCAGGATATCAGCATGATCGAAGGTATCCATCTCGTCAAGACCGCCACATTTTAAAAGCAACTCTAGGGGTATTTCCTCTCCGATCACACAGCCTACATGAAGCAATCTTTTTGTTTCATCCGAAAGTTGGTCAAAACGCCGTTCTATTATGTCATTTATTATCGTTGGTATATTGATCCTATTCGGGTCTTCGGGATATCTATTTTCCTTGGGATTCAGGTCACCACCTTCCTGGAGTCCCTTCACACATTCCTTGACGAATAGGGGATTGCCCTCGGAAAGACCATGTAGAAGTTTTACGAAATCAAGGGGGATCTTCCGAACACCTAATATCCCTCCTATCATCTCCATAGTGTGTTTCCAAGTGAGGGGCTTCAACAATAGCTCGTTATAATCTCCCTCTCTTCTCAATCTCTGACATATCTCTTTCAATAGTGGGTTGGCCATTATATCCTGTGGGCGGAATGCACATATCAACAATATCGTAGAGTCTCCCAAATTCTCGGCGAGATAATGGATCAGTTGGAGTGAGACTGCATCTGCCCATTGGAGATCGTCGATGAATATAACTAGGGGGTTTTCGGAGGCGACCTCTATCAGCTCCTGTGTTATCTCAAAGAAGGCCGCCGTTCTTTTGACATCCAGTGTCTTTCGGTCCTCCGCTTTCAACTCTTTCGTTTCATGATAACTCATGATGGTAGGGGTTTCGATTTCATGTTTTTTCATTAATCCGTCGAATACCTTTTTGAAAGGTAGATAGGGATCTGAACTTTCAAAGTATGCCCTTCCGGATAAGAAGTCGAATCCTTTATCTGATAAGCGGGTACCAAACTCGTCCACCAGGCGGGTCTTTCCTATCCCGGGATCGCCCTGGATGAAAAGAACCTTGCCGCCATCATTTTTTACACTCCGAAGTATTCTTTTAAGAAACTCCATCTCCTCTTCACGATCAATGAATATGCCTTCCTTGATGTCCTCTTCTCTTGTAAGGTCAAGTACCCCATCATCGTTAACCCTTGACAGAGCGGTCAGTAAAGGAGTATCTCCCTTGATATGATCTCCTATTTCTTCGAGGGGGATATTGATCTCTCCTTGGGGTGTCACGATCTTAACATCCATTCTGCTGAATCTGTCCACAAGTTTCTTCGCCCTTTGAAGGCCTTGTGGTGTTAAGAAATATACCTTCCTCTTCCTAGTGATGCCTTTTACACGTCTGATATCTCCCCTGATGACACCCGGATCCTTTTTCATTAACTTGCCCATCTCCTGACTGATATGAGGTCTGCTCACACCCACTGCATTCGCTATCCCCGGCTGAGAGATATCATAGGGTACCCTATCTTCGGAGACATAGCGATAATACGATAGAAGGTGAACCAATATCCGTTCTTTTACAGTTGATGAAACCATGAGATTATTTAAAGATATGTAGTGGTGATTAGTAAATTTTTCCTACATTTTCTTATATTGTAACGAGTGGAAGGGAAAAATTCTTTGCCTTGAGTACCGTCACGAGAACAAGATGAAGATACTGTTCGTCTCCGAATCCTTCCCACCACAAAGTTACGGCGGTGGTGAGATATCCTGTGCGCTGCTAGCAGAAGCTCTTGCAAAGAAAGAGGGAATAGAGATAACGGTTTTGACTTCCAAGGTCCGTGGATTGAGACCCGTGGAGGTAAAAAACAGTGTAAATATAGTGAGACGGTTAAAGACCGGTGGCGGGCGCAATTCTTTGTTTGATAACCTAAACCGTAAGATCCACTTCAAGAGAAGCGTGAGGAAGGAAATAAAACAACTCGCCGTAGAACATGATGTGGTGCACTTCTTCAATATCACAAGCATCGTGGAAACGGAAATACCGAGCTTTGCCACCATCAATTCATACATTAACTTCTGCCCCAAAGGGAATCTGTTTTACAAAGATATGGAGGTATGTCACGGCTGCAGTCCCCTCAAATTTACAGGTTGTATCATAAGATCAGAATATGTTGGTGGTTACCGGCTGAATCCTTTACTTAAATTCAACCCTATATTCTGGACGGCACTTTATCGTGACTACGTAAAGAGGAGGAAAGCTTTGAAAAAGGTAGATCACTTTTTCAGCCTGAGCGAATTCATCACAGAGCTTCTTCGAGAAGAGAACGTAAATGAAGGTTGTATAGATAACGTGGTAAATATCCCCCGGATCGAGATAAGCGATAAAAAGGTCAGAATGGCTCACGACGGTGTGATCGTAACCTATATCGGTGAGCTTGTGAAGATCAAGGGCGTTCACATATTGATCAGGGCATTCAACGAACTGGATACGAATTCAAAACTCGTGGTGGTGGGTGACGGGCCGGAGAGGGAGAGTTTGGAAAAGATGGCGGGTCCGAAGATTGAATTCTTGGGGCGGGTTGACCACGACGCGATACACTCGATTTACGAAGGATCTGATGTGATCGTGGTACCGTCGCTATGGCCTGAGCCGCTGTCCCGAGTACTGTTAGAAGCCGCATATTTTGGGAAGCCCGTGGTGGCTACCAGAGTCGGTGGCAGTCCTGACGTTATCAAGAATGGATACAACGGACTGTTGGTGGAGCCGACGATCGAAGATATGTCTAAAAAGCTGAAGTATATCATTATCAACGATGAAATTAGACATACTATGAGCATCAACATGAAAAAGTATCGCTCCGAAAAATTATCCAAAGATAAAGTATTAAGGCGGATCATCGGATCGTATAAAGACCATATATCTTACAAAGGAATTGATAATAGATGAAACACGAAAAATCGATAGGCGTCCTTCGCTTTCCATGCACTGCCGCCGGGGCTAAACCCATGCACAATTTGGTTTACATACTCGGTGAATTGTTTGAAAAGGTATATGTGATCTCTGGAAACGAGGCTTTTAACGAATTCGATTTCAAAGCCAGCATTGAACTAAATCGTGTAACCCATTTACCAAGTTCTACGATACCACTAAGGGCGATACGATTCATCTGGACGCAGATTAAGTTAACGATATCTTTGCTCAGAGCTAAAGATGTTGATTCGTACCTTTTCTTTGACGCTAACCCTCTCATCCTGCCTATGATATTTGGTAAATTGCTTAAAAAAAATATCATTTTGATATTGACGGATTACCCGGTCATCGGGGAAGAGTGTATCCCTGATAAAGACGGGGATATATGTGATCCCTTTTGGAATCTATATCTTGTCTTATCTGACGGGATAATACTTTACACACCTAGACTATTGCACGAATGGGATCTTGGAAGATACAGAGATAAGACATCCGTAGCACATAGACACATTTTAGATTTAAATAAACTAACTATGGAAACGGATTGGAAAGATAGGAGGTTCGATGTGGGGTTTATCGGACGTTTTTCGCCTAAAAAAAACGTGATGGGGTTTTTGGAAGCCGTATCTATATTGGTCGAAGATGGCAAAACATTAAGATTTTTTTTAGGTGGGGACGGCAGTGAGAAAAAGGACGTTATCGATCATATCGATGAACGAGATCTGGATGAATATATAACCTACCAAGGTTGGGTCCCGAGGTACAAACTACCGGCATGTTTAAACGGATTGAAATTATTAGTGATACCTTCTTATTTTGAAGGTTTACCGAACATGATGCTTGAAGCTATGGCATGCGGGACTATCGTACTAGCTTCTCGTGTTGGTTCGATACCTGATATAATCGAGGATGGAATCAACGGATTCTTATTGGACGATAATTCGCCGCAGGGTATCAAAGAAGGCGTGCTGCGAGTTTTTGATCATAAAAATTTGGAACAGATTAGGATGTATGCACGAAAAACGGTAGAGGAACGGTTCAGTAAAAAAGCCGCCGTCAAAAATTTTAGAAAGGTGATGGAGACGATATGAAAGCAGATAAAAACCGAGATAACAACACAATACCTGTTAGTGTAATAATACCGACTTATAATCGGGCGGACATGCTGAAACGTGCGGTTGTATCCGTTTTAAAACAGAGCTATCAAAATTTTGAGATCATCGTTGTTGATGATAACTCACATGATAACACAAAGGACGTGGTGAATAATTTCGATGACACAAAGATTAGCTACATCAAAAATAAAACCAACCTAGGTGCCTCAGCTGGAAGGAATATTGGGATAAAGAAAGCTAAGTATGATCATATCGCTTTTTTGGATGATGATGACGAGTGGTTGCCCAAGAAAATAGAAAAACAGGTCCGTTTATTAAGCTCACTTCCAAAAGACTATTGCGGAGTTTATTGCGGTATAGCACGTTATAAGAACGGAGTGCAGATCAGCGTTCAAAATCCGATATATGAGGGTGATATCTTTGAAGAGCTACTCTATGAAAATCATATCGGGTCAACCTCATGTGTGTTGGTCAAAAAGAGTGCATTGGTGGATGTAGGAGGATTCAACGAAGATCTACCAGCTAGTCAGGATTTAGAACTATATCTGAGGTTGGCGGAGAAGTATAAATTCAAGGCGGTAAAAAAGATCCTGCTAAAATACCATCTACATGATAATGAACAGATCAAGGATGATCTAAGAGCATATTTACAGGCTAAAAAATATGTATATAAGAAGTACAAGGAAGACATAACTAAAGATAAAAGAATATGGAGTGTTAACTTGTATCAGATCGCAATAGTTGAGTTATTGTTGGGAAAAAAGAAGAGGGCAAAAAAGTTAGTTAACAAAGCATGGCATATAGATCCGACAAACCTGAAACACTTGTCTGTATTGATATTGCTAAGTATATGTCCTAGACTATATCTAATGGTTAGAAACTGGTACTCTAAAGAGTAAGAGAACACTAAGTAAAATCTTTAAAAGGAAACTATTCTTATCGTATCAAAAACAGCGGGTAAAGAAAAATGGCTAAAAAATTGTACACGGATATGGTTAGTACCACTAGTGCATATATATTTGTGACCCTAGTAGGCGTGATATCTGGCATCCTATTCCCTAGATTATTGGGCCCTGAGGAATGGGGATTATGGGCGATCACGGTGGGATTAGTCAGCATCTTAGGACCCTTTGCACAGCTAGCTATGAGTACCTCGTTAGTAACTTACATCTCAAAATATAAGGAAGATAACAACAAGGTATCCTTTTTCGTAAATTCTGCTTATGTTATCGCAATAATTGCGAGTTTGATAGTCTCTGTTTCCCTGGCCCTTCTCAGTGGTTATCTGGCGGAATCGGTATTTAGAGAAGTAAGATTGAGGTCGCTCTTTCTATTAGGGGCCGCCGTAATATTCTTTGATCAATTGAATATACTCAATCGCGATTATTTTAGAGGGTTCAAGGATTTTAAAAAATACAATATGCTCAAGGTTGTACCGACACTATCTTTGTTCTTCATCACTCTTTCACTCCTTATCTTCTTTTCCTATCAGGCGATATACCTTGTTACTTCTCAAGTCATAGTTTTTGTTATCACATTCGCAATCGTCTTCTTCTACATGTATAGGTACGAATCCACGTTTGAATTGTTTAAAATGCCTGAAAAAAAAGAGACCGTCAGGATATTAAGGTTCGGTATACCCTTGATATTCACTATGACTTTTATAATGATCATGAAGTCTATAGATCGTATATTTATAGGTTATTTCTTAGATGCCGCCGATGTTGGTATATATGCGGTCGCTTCAGGTATACCCTTGATGTTAGCAAGTATTCTAGCTCCTATCAGTATTGTCTTGCTTCCTACATTTTCTGAAAGAAGAGCAAGGGGAAGATCGTCCTCGAAGTTGTTGGATGAAATACTATCGCTCCTATTTTTCATGTCGGTCCCTTTGATAATCTTTGTTTCCTTTTTCAGCGAAGAAATTTTATTGATCGTTTATGGGGTTGAATACACAACAGGTGCTTTGGTTTTGTCCATCGCTTCCCTCGAGATGTTTTTATTCGGGGGCTATGTATTATTTAGAACCTCGGTTCAGGCCACGGAGAAGACAGGAAAACTAGCATTAGGGATCGGTGGTGCGGCTGCCGCAAATATATCGTTGAATGTGATCTTGATACCTTTGATGGGTATAGAAGGAGCGGCCATAGGGACTGTTTTTTCATTCCTCATTTTATTCCTTTTTGTGATGTATCTTGTTAAAGATAACTATGACGTTGATTTACACAATATAGATATGAAAGTTATAGCCATATTGGCTCTGGTGTTGATGGTCTTGGGTCTGGTGATCAATCGCTCACTTTATGGGTTGATATCCATCGTAGTATCTTTGATCTCTTTTTCAGTGATCACTCTTGTCTTTGTACACTTATCCTCACCCTTATGGTACAAAGAGTTGAGGAAATATATCAAAGAAATGATTTGAAAAAATTTTTCAAATCGACATTATATAGTTTATACTGATCTCTGAGATATCTGTAGCGTAGGATCCGGTCCTCGATATGCTCTCCAATATGTAAGAAAGAGATGTTACATCCAACTTCCTCTCTTCTTTTATCACCTTCATCAACTTGTCATTTAACCGCTCTAGTTTTTCACGCATATCTATTGATGTATTGGCCTTTTTCAAGTCTTCATCGAAGAATGATTCCACCGCACCGTTGAGTATCTCCAATGCAAGTTGACTTTCTTTCCTTACCTCCTCCTTTAATCCCTCTTTGAATCCATCAGACAACATCATGGTATTCCTGGCGATCCTTACGGCGTGGTCTCCGATCCTCTCCATGGATCTTGACACCAGCATATAGCTAAGACTTCTCTCCCTGGTAATCTCAAGGTTGTCTATAAGTTTAGGGTTCGCCATGAGCATGTTATAGTGCTTGGTGATCATCCAGTAAAGTCTGTCCACGTCACTGTCTCGCTCTATAACGTCCTTGGCAAGGGCGTTATCGCCTTCTTCGAAGGAGAGTATGGCGTCCTCGTGCATCTTCTTCACCATCAGGTACATCCTCTTCAGGCCTTTTCGCTGTGAAAACTCCGAAGGATCTATCAAATCCTTCAGTATGATCCTAGTTTCGGATTCCTCGATTATCTCAGGACCGATCACCATACGGGTGAACCGCATTATGGCACTCCTTAGATCCGGCTTGATACCTTTCTTATCGAACAGTTCCACTCTCGTGTAACCCGCCATGTAAGTTCCTATCAAAGAACGAATGAGTGTTGTTACAGTATATCCTTCCAATTCCATCTGTTTAGTGTTCACCTTCTTCTCGAAATCTCCCTTTGAACTGATAACGATCGTACCGTCACTTCTTGGGGCGACCACAAGGGGATCACCCGCCTTAATATCTCTATCCAAGGCCCAAGATTTCGGTAATGATATGATATAGGTCGAACCCCCTGTCATTTGCACCTTTCTTGTTTCTACCATGAACTATGTACCGGATCCGTCTATTTAGGTTTTGTTCCAACTATATAGAGATCGTGACGATGATTATTAGATGACATTCATCTGGATTCGAGTATAGAGTCTATCATGTCGCCCACGTTCTCCGCGTGGTCAGCTATGGCGTCCATACGGTCAACCACCTTGAGCAGGTGTACAGCGGTCAGTGGCGATTCGTCGTAGTTGAAAAGTGCCCGAGATATCTGCTTCTCCACCTTATCTGCTTCGTATTCCGTCTTGCTTATCTCACCCTGGAGTCTTCGGACATCTTCCTTTGATTTTTTACCAAAGGATGTTTCCAATAGCCCTGAAAATGCGTCCATCAATTCCTCAAACTTTTCAACAGCCGAAAAAACCGTTTCGGAAAATATCTTGAAGTCCTTTTTGACCATGTCCGGGATGGGCTCTTCACGCATGTGCAGCAGTACACCAACATCCTTTGCATAGTCAAGTATGGAGTCAGCCTCTTTGAGTAGATGTAGAAAATCGTCGCGGCGGATGGGCATAAAGATAAAACTTGGCAAATTCTCGCGTATACTCAATTTTATCTTATCCGCCTCATGTTCCAATTTCGCTACTTTATCGAATAACTCCTGTGCCGTTTCGTAATCACCTTCGATATATAGGTGAACACCTTTCTTCAACTCCTTTGTCGCTTCTTTTATCAACTGAGAATGTTTGCGTAATCCATCGAATGGGGATTTGAAGAATATCCCTTCCAAACTTGCTCGCGTATATTTCGGGCCCATGTTAGACACCTATGTTTTTCTTTTTATTTTAAATTAACTGTAAGAATGAAATGTAAAGTAATATACTGGTCAACGCCGCTATGGGCACCGTGACTATCCACGATATAACTATATTCTTCAGAACCGAAAGATTGACCGCCTCCAAACCCCTTGCAAGACCGACACCGAACACCGCACCTACTACGGTATGACTGGTGGAGATAGGCATACCCATTTTACTAGCGACGAGTATCGTTGTAGCCGCTCCGAAGTCAACGGAGAAGCCACGAGTGTTGGTGAGTTTCGTTACGCTGAACCCTACGGTTTTGATCACCCTGTAGCCCCATGTGGACAAGCCAACCGCTATACCCATACCGCCTATGAACAGAAGATAATCACTTCCAAGGAAAAAGGGATATCTGTCAGGGGGTATTGTGTTTTCCACGACCAGGAGAAGTGGGCCTATTGCATTGGCCACGTCGTTGGCACCGTGAGAAAAGGCAACGAAGCATGAAGTGATGATCTGTAAATTTTTGAAGATGCTTTCCACTCCTTCGTAATCATCTCCGTCTTTCACCCCTCGAAGTATGAAATACTTACCCACAAACCCGATGATAGCACCAATCAACGATGCCAGTATAATCACTTCGGCGTTTATAAGGTCCCTACCGAAGATCTTACGAGCCAGTGCCGTATTGAAGAAGAGAGATAAAGATATAACGAAGAATGTGACGAATAAAAAGATAGGGGTCATTTTTCTAGCTCTTTCGTATGAATCGTCGGCGTTGAAGATCAGCTTTATGATTATATTGAATATGATAAAGGCAAGGATCGCTCCTGAGATAGGAGAGGTTATCCAGCTGAGTACTACTTTACCCAGTGTATCCCATGAAATGATAGACGGGCCGCCGGCTACTAAACCGAAACCAAGCATGCCGCCGATTATGGAATGAGATGTTGAAATGGGCAGTGATTTCCAAGTGGCTATGGTTACCCACATCCCGGCAGCTAGCACTGCTGCGAGCCCGCCGAGAGCGAGATGGGTGGGGTCTATTTCTGTAGGATCGAAGATACCACCTTTAACCGTTGCCGTTACGTGCTCACCCACGAGCACCGCACCTGCCACCGTTAGTATGGAAGCGATTATTATCGCCTGTTCGTACGTTATGGCTTTAGCACCCACCGCTGTGGACATGGAATTGGCTACATCATTTGCACCTATGTTCCATGCCATGTAAAGACCGGCCGCCATTGCCGCAACCAAGAATATTGTCTCTGTTGGACTTAAGCCGAACATCTTGTTTTGTGATGAAATTGGGAGTGTATATAAATATGTCTTATATAGTCTATTTAGTCTATATAGATGATACCGTTGTCCCGACGAATTTTTCGTCTTCTATGGCCTTTCGCATATTCTCCAGGTCGTAGCCGGAGATTATCTGAGTGGTAATGTTCGCTCTCTTGATTATCTTGGCTGCGAGGGGGTCGAAAACTATGTTCGGTCCCGCGCCTCTCTCACCCTTTGAGACTATTTCGATAAGTCTGTCGTAGTCCATCTCGTCTATGCGCACTGCCCCGGGGTCTTTCTTAGGATCGGCGGTGTAAACACCGTCAACGGAAGTTACATTGAGCATTCGTTTTACGTGCAATCGTTCGGCAAGCATCGCCGCTACCGCATCCGTTGTGTGTCCCGGGTGGGTACCGCCCATGGTAACTAAGGGATAGTGGTTACCGGCGGAGATCGCTTCGTCGAAATTTTTTGCCGGTACGGAATAAACCGATTTGCCCAGGGCGATGATAAGAAGTCTTGCGTTCAACCTTGAAGTCTCGATACCAAGGTCGTCGAGAGTGGCTTCATTAGCACCCAGCTTACGGCCCCATCTTATGTACTCACGGGCCGTTCTTCCGCCTCCGACAACCAGATATAGTGTATTGTGTTCGGAGGTGTCCAGCAGTACCTTGGAAATTTCTTCGACGTTAGTTACGTCATCATCTTCCGGCAGCAGTATGGAGCCGCCAATGGAGAGCACGATATCCTCTTTCAAGTTAACACCTTATGATGGAATGGTCTTTGATTATTTAACTTGCACGGTTGAAGTGAAGACACTTCGTGGAGAACACAGTTTATCGTCAAACCATAGCATGCCCTTCGATCAGTAAGTAGTGAGAGGTAAAGCGGTTTTTTCTACATCAATATCTCAATCTTGTTCCTCTTCATCCACGATTTCCTTTTCGGGTTCTTCCCGCTCTTCAACGTCCGCCTCTTCCGTCAGCATCTTACGGCGGTAGAGTACCAGTACGGCGATGACGGCGATAGCGAGCAGTAGCAGAAGCCACCAGTAGCTGCCCACGAAG
>CAZAMQ010000067.1:0-11698 GCA_964486225.1 uncultured Thermoplasmata archaeon
GGTGACGAATACAAAAAAATCTATTTCTTAGAAGGGGGGTGCGGAAAGTGAGATATAAATATTCTTTTTCTACCATAACCGTACTTTCAAGTTCAAGATTTGGTTCGAATCGAAAGGTTATTTCTTAGAAAAGATAATCATCGTATATGCATAAAATATCCATACCCAACCTTTTGGGCTACATGTTGTTCTCCCTGGGGTACTACCAGCTCTAGGAGGGGACGGTTAAATCCCTCATTACCTTCGTTATCCACTGCCACACATGTCCCTAGGCTATTATCTTGTATTCATACCGTCCCTGTAGGATACGAACCCCTTCATACCCAACACCGGCATCTGTTTTCTCCATGAAACAGTTCCCTCCAGATCACCCCTGAAGTCTTTTACGCGTACCTCCAGATCTCCGGGACAGCATACGATATCTTCAACATTTGAGTATCCCAGGGACTCGTCATAGGTATGTGCCATCTTGATCATGACGTGAGGAAACGGATCTAAATGTAGCGATACACTCTACACAAAGATAATATACGAGTTAGTAGAACATATTATCAGGTCAGGAGACCGAGAACGGCTCACGGAGCTAGACTCTGAGGAAAGTCCCCTCTCCACAGGAAATGCGGGCTGCAATAAGGCAGCAAGGTGAGAATCTTGGCAATCCTTCGGAGGTCTCGTATCTCCAAGGACATCGGGAGCAAAACTCCCGGTGGGGCGCAGAAACGACACGTCCTTGGGCGAGCAATGAGGTGCGCGAAGCCCGCCGTAAGGCTGGTGAGTTAACCCACCGAGCGCCGACCCCAAGGGACCGATGAAACGGCGACTTCCCCGCAGGAGCAAGTCCAAACTGTTCGGGATGATCTTCCTGTGACCGACAGGTAGGACGCATAGATGAATGCCGTTAAGAACAGAAAGGGGCTTATTCCGGTCACCTGACCTATTTTCTGCCTAAAAACACCATTTTTACGAGGAAATCTTTAATACTCGTAGTCGTATCTAGGCACGAGTGAATAATATGACACAAGCATACTGTGTAAAGTGCAGGAAAAAAGTTGAGATAAAAAATCCGAAGAAAGTAACCATGAAGAACGGTCGCCCGGCCACAAAAGGTGTGTGTCCGGATTGTAGCACCGGCGTTTATCGGATCGGAAAATAAAACCCCTTAATTCCCTTTTTTTTATTATGAACATACTTGGCATTGAAGGTACTGCTCATACGTTAGGCGTAGGTATAATAAATCATTACGGGAGTGTACTAGCTAACATCGTCAAATCTTATCCGGCTGAAGAAGGTATCCATCCCAGGGAAGCGGCCAACCACCACGCTACAAACGTTGTAGATTGTATCTCAGAAGCGTTGAGCACCGCTGAATTGGAGCATGGTGAAATAGATGCAGTGGCGTTCTCTCAAGGTCCTGGACTCGGTCCCTGCCTCAGGACGGTAGCCACGGCAGCAAGAGCTCTTTCCCTACGACACAATGTCCCTCTGTTGGGGGTAAATCACTGTATAGCCCACCTAGAGATCGGAAGATTGAGAACGGATGCAAAGGACCCTATCTTACTTTACGTCTCCGGCGGTAACACACAGGTCATCGCCTTTACCCGGGGCCGGTACAGGGTCTTCGGCGAGACCCTTGATATCGGCCTGGGTAACATGCTGGACAAGTTCGGCAGAGAGCACGGTATACCATTCCCAGCGGGCCCCGTTATCGAGAAAAGGGCACTTAACGGTGGCAAACTCCTCAACTTACCCTACAGCGTCAAGGGAATGGACGTGTCTTTTTCCGGTATGCTTACAGCTGCATTGAATCTGGATGAACCCTTAGAAGATACATGCTTTTCCATACAGGAGACGGCATTCTCCATGCTGACCGAAGTTACAGAAAGGGCCCTTGCGCATACGGGAAAAAGCGAAGTACTTCTGGGCGGCGGTGTGGTGAGGAACAACCGGTTAAGGGAGATGATAGAGACCATGGCCTCGGAGAGAGGGGCACTGGCATATGTACCCGAAGGAGAGTTCTGCGTAGATAACGGTGCCATGATAGCGTGGACCGGTTTTTTGATGTATAAAGCAGGGATGAAATTATCCGTGAAGAATAGCCATATACAACAAAATTTTCGAACCGACGACGTGAAAGTTGTCTGGAGAGAGGCAACGAAAGATTTTTAATCAATAAACGGATGAACATTAAAAGGTGCGTTAATGGTAGAAAAGCCTGAAGAAGGAATTTGTTTTCATTGCGGTTCCGAAGACCTTGTTTTTAAAGACGACGGAACCGGTAGATGTAAAGATTGCCATCGGGTTTTTAACTGGGACACACTACCTTCCATAGGTGAATTTGAAGAGGAAAGAGGGGATAGATATGCTGAACAACTTTCCGAAAATCATTGGAAAGAATTCGAAGATTTTCAGGATGATATCCCTGATACTCGTGACACGAGGCCCCCCTCAAAGAAAATCGATTTTAATCCAAGCAGGACACCGGCGGCGGCGAGTAGAAAAAAACCTAAAAAAGGATTTCTGTGGATAGGTATCACTGGCATTATCACTATGATCATAGGTTATTCAATGTTCTTCTTAATAATGGCGAATACCGCAAGCGGCGGCGGCGTTGCTGAGAACACACCGGCACTGTCGTACATCGCTATAATGTTGAACTGTATAGGTATACTCCTTCTAGGTATGGGTATGTTCTACGGCGCAGCCGGGGCTGAGCATCTGGATGACCGAATAAGAGCATGGATGTTCATCGCAATGGCCATAATCCTGGGACTTTTCATTACTTTCGGTACCAGCTTCATGTTGGCTACGATCTGAACACACTAAAACTGGAAAATTGACCAAATGATTTATATATAACTCGATATTAGCCACTCGAACCCTCATTGTTTCATAGAGGAACAATTGAGGAGGACGCCAAAATGGTAAAACTCCACGACCAAACGTTGAGAGACGCACACCAGTCCGTTCTCGCTACTAGGTTAAGGACGGAGGATATGATCCCCATATGCTCGGAAATGGACGAAATCGGGTTCTACGCACTAGAAGTGTGGGGTGGGGCAACCTTTGATGTGGCCATCAGGTATCTGAATGAGGATCCTTGGGAACGTCTCAATACGCTCAAGAAAAATATGCCGAACACACCTCTCCAGATGCTGGAGAGAGCCATGAACATTGTGGCTTACAGAAACTACCCGGATGATATCGTTAAAAAGTTCATATACTATGCCAAGAAGAACGGCTGCGACATCTTTAGGATCTTCGACGCGATCAATGATCTGAGGAACATGAAAGTGCCTATAAAGACAGTGAAAAAGGTGGGTGGGCATGCCCAAGGCTCACTGTGCTATACTATCTCCCCCATACACACCGTCGAACGTTATGTAGATGACTTCAAGAAACTGGAGCGGATGGGATGCGATTCTCTGTGCCTCAAGGACATGGCCGGGATGATATCTCCCCCCCGGGCATACGATATAATCAATGGCTGCAAGGACGCCGGTATAAAGATACCCATCGATCTTCACAGCCACTACACATCGGGAATGACCGGTATGTCCTACATGAAAGCGTGTGAAGCGGGAGTGGACATTCTGGACACTTCCATCTCATCACTCACTGGCAGTACGGGGCAGCCGCCTACCGAATCCGTAGTGGCGGCTCTAAAGGACACAGAATATGACACCGGTTACGATATGGACATTCTTATGGAGATAAGAGAATACTTCAAGGGGATATGGGAGAAGTACAGGCATCTCCACAGACAGGCAGCCATGAGGATAGATCCCTCGGTCACCATTCACCAGATCCCAGGAGGTATGCTTTCGAACCTTGTGTTTCAGCTGGAGCAGCAGGGTGCCAGTGATAAGTACGAAGAAGTTCTCAAAGAGATGCCCAGGGTGCGGAAGGATTTTGGCTACCCTCCTCTGGTTACTCCCTCATCTCAAGTCGTCGGTGTTCAGGCGGTCATGAACGTCCTTTTCGGCAGATACAAGAGGATCACAAACGATTCCAAGGCTTACTTCAGGGGGATGTACGGTAAACCTCCCGGCGAGATATCGGAAGATATGTACGAAAAAATCTTGGGTCCGAACTGGCGCGATGAGGTCATCGACTGCAGACCATCCGACCTCTTGGAACCCCAGTACAAGGAGAGAAAGGATGAGCTGGAAGATATGGGGCTCATCAGTAAACCGGAAGATGTGATAACCTATGCCATATATCCCGATATAGGTTTGAAGTTCCTTAAAGGAGATGTAAAACCGGAGTTCACTTCCGACCAGCTTCCGTTGAAGTTATCGGAGGAAACAAAGGAAATAATCCGCCGCCCGGACTACCCCATGGATAGAAAGGTCAAGGTGGACGATAAAGAATACGATGTGAAACTCAAGAACAAAGATGTGATCATAGTAGATGGTAAAGAATACAGCATATCCGTCGTCCTTCCGGAATCTGAGAGGAAGACAGCCTCCCGTGATGATGCGGGACCGAAAAATGAGGTAGTTGAGGTGTCCTCGCCCATGCTTGGTACTATACTGCGTATACCGGTCAGTATCGGCCAAAAAGTCAAGGCCGGTGAGACACTTGCCATCCTCGAGGCCATGAAGATGGAAAATGATATCACCGCTCCAAAAGGTGGTACCGTGAGGAGTATCCTCGTCGAGAAGGGACAGGTTGTTGAAGAAGGTACTGTAATATTAACACTCGGAGGATAGTATGTCTGAACCTTTTATAGTGATAGTAACAGGAATCGTGGTGGTCTTCATCACCCTGGGCATTCTGACCCTGAGCACTTACATTACGGGATGGATAGTTGAAAGATCTTTTGGCAGGAGAGACGAAGATGAGAAGGAAAGGATAGCGGCTATAGTCGCAGCTATCCAGGCGGGAGGGAATACGTAGATGTTGGATTTCTTCGGAATAGGTATATCTGCCTTGGTCTGGCAGAACTTGGTCATGATAGGGGTGGGGATCATACTGTTATACTTGGCGATATTCCAGAAGATGGAGCCGTTACTGCTGGGACCTATCGGATTTGCCGCTCTTCTAGCTAACGTTGCTCGTACGGGGATGGGACTCACAGATACGGGGGGTCTTATGGAGATAGTTTATACACAACTGATCGGTACGGGGATAATCCCGCTGATAATCTTCCTGGGCATAGGCACGATGACGGATTTTTCACCTTTACTTGCCAACCCGAAGACATTCCTGCTCGGAGCGGCGGCACAGGTAGGTATTTTTTTCGCTCTAGGACTCGCCGTGATCATGGGCTTTGGTTTAAGTGAAGCGGCATCCATAGGGATAATCGGAGGTGCCGACGGTCCGACCGCCATATATACCGCTACCAGACTGGTAGACGACCAACCAGGTATCATCGCTGCGGTAACGGTGGCAGCTTACTCTTACATGGCTTTGGTACCCATCATCCAACCACCCATCATCAAAGCTCTCACCACCAAGGAACAGAGAAAGGTCACCATGGGCAAGCTGAGAAAGGTAAGGCCCGTAGAGAAGATACTGTTCCCTATAGTGGTTACGATAATAGTAGGAATAATCGTCCCTTTTGCACTACCATTGGTAGGTATGTTGATGCTGGGCAATTTTTTCCAGGTGTCCGGGGTTATGGATAGACTGTCTAAAAGTGGTGGTAACGAACTGATCAATATAGCCACGATATTGCTCGGACTGGGCATAGGCTTCCTCATGGTGGGAGACACATTCCTGAATCTTCAGACCATCAAGATTTTGCTGCTGGGTGTATTCGCATTCGCTACCGCTACGGCAGGCGGTACGCTATTAGGACAATTATTCTACAAACTATCGGGTGGTCAGATCAACCCGATGATAGGGGCCGCTGGAGTTTCAGCCGTACCCATGGCCGCACGTGTGGTCCAGAAGATGGGGCAAAAGGCTAATCCTCACAGCCATCTCCTGATGCATGCGATGGGGCCTAACGTGGCGGGTGTTATAGGGTCCGCCACAGCTGCGGGCGTGTTAATAGGACTACTGGGGTAATAACATGGAAAGTGTATTTGTAAAAAGAGATGAAGAGAAGGAGAGGATAAAGGAAGACGGCAAGGTTTTCCGTTTGATCCAAAGATCCGGCGAAATGCAAGCCATAATAGCGGAACTGGATATCGATATGGAATCGGACCTATACCTTCACGGAGGCGAAGAGCTCCATCTGGTGTTGAGTGGGGAAATAGAGTATGCGGTTGGTACCGAGGTCTTCAGAATGGAGGTAGGTGATACTCTATGGCATCCGTCATATCTACCTCATAGTGCCAAGAATGTGGGAGATGAAAAAGCGATGTATATCACCATAAGTACGCCTCCGACATTCATGTTAGGCGATATAGGTAAAGATAAAGGGTTCGATAATACGGAAGGATGAGGACGAACCCGTTTACTTTATATACACGATACGGGATTGCCGTATGGTTATCATCATGTCAGAGAAAAAAGTAACGAAAGAAGAACTACATGAGGAAGGATCATCGGGTAGGAGATTTTACGGAATGAGAAGACGACACAAGATATCCATCGTAGGCGGCTTCGGTTTCACCGGCTCGACCACTGCGCACTGGCTTGCCGCTATGGAGCTAGGTGACATCGTCATGCTGGATATTGAGCGGCTGGCAGATCCCACAAAAGGCAAGGCCCTAGACCTACTTGAGGCGACACCCGTCATCGGAACCGATGTGATGGTTACCGGTACCTGCGATTATGCGGACACCAGGGATTCCGACGTGGTGATCATCACTGCGGGAGTTGCCCGCAAGCCCGGGATGTCCCGGGATGACTTGCTCAATATCAATGCCGGCATCATCAAAGAAGTCACCGGACAGATTGTACGACACAGCCCGGATGCTATCATCATCGTCTTGACAAACCCCGCGGACCCCATGACCTACCTAGCGTACAAGACATCGGGATTTCCACGCGAACGTGTTATAGGCCAGTCGGGTATACTTGATACCGCACGTTACCGCACCTTCCTGGCCCAGGCCATAGGCGTTAGCGTTGAAGATGTCCACGGTCTGGTCTTGGGAGGGCACGGTGATGACATGGTACCCCTGGTGCGCTACACAAATGTATCGGGGATCCCCGTGGAGTCCCTGTTGTGCCAGGAAGAACTGGCTGATATCATCCATAGAACACGTATCGGAGGCGGTGAGATAGTCGAACTCCTTGGTAACGGCAGTGCCTATTATGCACCCTCTGCGGCACTAGCTAAGATGACGGAGGCAATCCTCAAGGACAAGAAACGGGTGCTGCCCGCTATCGTCTGTCTTCAGGGAGAGTACGGCTACCAGGATCTCACCCTTGGTGTACCCTGCGTACTGGGTGCCAAAGGCGTAGAGCGGATCATCGAAGTGGAATTGACGGTTGACGAGAAGGATGCCCTGGATGCCACGGCAGGTCGGGTCGAAGAACTCATTCAAGTGGTGAAGCGCGAGGCACTTGAAAAGTGATAGAAAGATGACCGGATCTTGCAGCTGGCATCACCACCCCGTCGGCTAATATGAAGGGCCAAGTGGTCGGTGGAGTAAAGATACGGTGATCAGGGATCGAAATATCATGACTATCGGTAACGGAACTGAAAGAGAAGGGGGGAATGATGTAGATAGCTGAGATCATCGTCCCCATCAAGCAGGTTCCAGATATGCAAGAAGTTAGATTCGACAGGGAAGAGGGAAGGATAGACAGAGGTTCTGCCGGTGTGGAGATCAACCCCTTCTGTTTGAACGCGCTGGAAGAGGCATTGCGATACAGAGAGGCGGTGGGTGGGAGTGTCACCACCGTCAGTATGGGGCCGTTGAATACGGAATCAAGCCTGAGGGATACCCTGGCCGTGGGCGCCGACAGAGCGATACTCCTGACCGACAGTAGATTCGCCGGGGCTGATACATGGGCGACCGCCTTTACCCTGGCTTCCGCCCTTCGAAGGCTGGAAGGTTTTGATCTAATCATATGTGGAGAAAAGACCGTCGACGGCGACACGGGACAGGTGGGGCCGGAGTTGGCTGAGTTCCTGGGGATACCTCATGTGGCCTACGTCTCGAATGTTGTAAAGATGTGCAGTGAAGAGTTAGTAGTTGAATCGGAGATGTTCGGACATGCTTTTTTGAAAAGGATGCTCCTCCCGGGGCTCATCACGGTGACAAAGGATATCAACGAGCCCCGCATACCCACTCTTAAGATGAAGATGTGGGCGAGAAATGCCCATGTGGAGAGGTGGGGATATGAGGAACTCGCCGATGTAGGGAAAGAAGATGATTTCGGGTATACCGGCTCAAAGACAAAGGTTAGACATGTCACGGTACCACCGGAGGTCCAGAGGGAAGGGATGCTGTTCAGGGGAGATCCTTCGGAATTCATTGAAATGATAGTTTCCCAGTTGGAGGACCGGGGGTTCATCTAGGTGAATATCATGTTTAGACAGGACAACATATTGACCCTTTCAGAACAATATCGGGGGAATATCCATCCCATCTCGTACGAATTGCTGGGCAAGGGTAGGGAACTCGCCGATGCATGGAGATGTGAGCTCTGCACCGTCCTACTGATCCCTCCCGAAGGTTCGGAGGAAAAAGCAAGTGAGTTAATCTATCACGGTGCCGACAGAGTATATCTGTACGAAGGACGCGAACTTGCAATCCCCGACGAGGAGATATACAAAACAAATCTAGTAGATCTGATCGGTGAAATGGAACCCGAAGTTCTGCTCATGGGTGCCACTCATTTCGGAAGGTCCCTGGCTCCTCGGATAGCAGCGGCTCTGAACACGGGGTTGACGGCAGATTGTACCGATCTAAGGATCGATGAGGAAGGGGCACTGGAACAGATAAGACCTGCGTTCAGCGGAAACATTCTGGCCCATATAACAACCATCAGCCGACCTGTCATGTCCACCATAAGATACAGGGAGATGGAAAGGCTTGAGAGGGATCCAGACCGCAGAGGAGAGGTGGTCAGAAAGGAGGTGAAAGGAGTTCATGATAAGAGGGTGGAGACCCTGGAGGTGTTGGAAAGAGAGGAGGTGGGCCTTGAAGATGCGAAACTGGTAATATCTGGTGGAAGGGGGCTGCACGGCCCGGCGGATATCAAGTTGTTGAAGGAGTTTGCGGGGGAATGCGGGGGAGAGGTAGGATGTAGCCGCCCACTGGTGGATGACGGATGGATAGGTAAGGATCATCAGGTGGGTTACAGCGGAAGCCGGACCAAACCGGAGATATATATAGCATGTGGCATATCAGGAGCCCCTCAACATCTGGCAGGGATGAGGGATTCCGATATCATCATGGCGATAAACAGGGACAGATCCGCACCCATATTCAACGTTACCGATTACGGGATGGTGGGGGACCTGTATGATGTGATCCCTAAATTGATACATAAGCTAAGAGAGAAGAAGAGGAAAAAAAATGGAAGAGATCGTGAATGAGCTGGAAAAGATAGCGGGTAAGGACTGGATAATAACCGACCCGGAACTTGTAAAAGGTCATCTTGAGGACGAGACACCCAAGGGAGCGAAGATGATACCGGCAACGGGTAATATTGTGGTGAAACCGGGGAGTGCTGCGGAGATATCCCAGGTTTTAAAGGCCGCGGCCCGATTGAAAACACCTGTATTCATCAGAGGGGGTGCGACCGGGCTCGTCTGCGGATGTGTGCCCACTAAAAGGGGGATCATCCTTTCGATGGAACGGTTGAAAAATATTGAGATAGACAGTGAAACACTGACCGCTACCGTGGGAGCGGGCGTCACCCTGGGAGAACTGATAGAGGCGGCGGGAAGTGAAAAACTTTCTTTCCCTCCCCATCCGGGGGATGAAGCTGCACAGGTGGGTGGACTTATCGCCTGCAACGCGGGAGGTGCAAGGGCCGTTAAGACGGGAGTGGTGAGGAATTTTGTGATGGGGCTCGAAGTGGTCCTTCCCTCGGGAGAAGTGATCAACACAGGAGGCAAGCTGGTAAAGGATAACGTGAGCGCGGGGAAGCTGATGCACCTATTTATCGGTACCGAAGGGATCTTTGGTATAATCACCAAGGCAGTATTGAAGCTGCTACCCGCCGGCAAAGCTACCGCAACGGTGGTCATACCCTTCGAAAACAAGCATGATGCCTTGGGGATAGTGCCGAAGATCCTCAAGTGTGGAACCACACCACAAGGATTGGAATACGTTGAAAAACGGACCATCGAACTGGCTACCGATAAATGGGTTTGTGAAGAAGGGAACGTGTTTCTCATCCTGATGTTTGAAGAGTCGAGTGAAGAGGCACTTTACGGCGGCCTGGAGTCGTTATCCGTGCTGCTGGACGGGACATCAGAGCCGCGGGTCGCGGATTCACCTAGTCAGCAGGAGAGGATACTTAGAATTCGAAGCGAACTATTCGGTGCCTTGAAACCTGACATGTACGGAGATCTGGATGTATGTGTCCCTGTAAACAAACTGAACGAACTGTTGAGTGAGATAGATCGGGTATCTGAAAAATATGACACGTATCTGCACCCCTACGGACACGCAGGGGACGGTAATATACATGTTCATGTCATGGAAAAGACCGGATGGAAGAAGGAAAGGTATGATGCGCTGATCGAAGAGATATATAAGGCGGGAAATGAGTTGGGGGGCGTGATCACCGGAGAGCACGGGATAGGTGAGGCGAAAAAGCAGTTTCTATACCTCAATCTTGACGGGGAATCCCATGAGGTGCTGCGAAGGATCAAAATCGCCCTGGATCCGGACAATATTCTCAACCCCGGTAAGGTGATCGATATTTAGTGAGGTCGGGAACGATCATACCGGAAGAAAGGATTATTTTTTATCCTCCAGTTTCTCCTCCATCGCCTTTATCTGTTTCTTGAGCTCCTCGATGTCCGATTCGTATTCCCTCATACGTCTTACAGGGATCCATGGGAAAAAAGGGAGCGCAGTGTGTCCTTCGAAGTACGGTTCCATAGAGGATAAGTAGCTCCCATCCACGCACGTCATGTACTTGCTTAACTTTTTCTGTATCTCCTCTATCCTTTGGAGCCTGACCTTGATGTAATCCTGTTGTTCACGATTCCCCGATTCCACCGCTTCCTTTAGGTGTTCCGCTGTCTTTTCAGCGAACTCTTTAAGGTCATCACTCAGTTCTCTCATCTCCTCATGGGTATCCCCGATATTCCTGCATGCTACATGCGTGGCGGTCTGCTGAAAATCCGCGACCGCATCCATGATCTCATCGTAGTTGGGACCGAACCCGGACTTGAGACCGCTGATGTAGCTCTCCCGGAGCGAAGTCCATGAAGAATATAATTCCCTGGAATTCTCGAAGCATTCATCTAACATCTTTCTCAGAAGTTTGCTTACCTCACTGCCGCATTCAACGAACTCGGTATGCAGTGTACTGCCCATGGCCTCGTCGATATCCACCATCTCCTCGGCCATGCCCTCGAATTTCTTCCATATCTCCATGAGCTTTTCGGAGTCTCGATTGGTCTCTTGAAGGATAGCCTTCACACCCTTCCCGAATCCCGTTGAGATATCCAACCACTCATCGATAATATTCTGCTGGTCGTCCAGGGTGGTCATCATGTCCTTCAATGCATGGTTGGAGAAGTACTCCATGGCCTCGAATATCTGTTCTATATTTTTTATCTTATCTTTTTCCGTCATCTCTTTCACCTTATTCCAGTTTTTTCTCC
>CAZAMQ010000068.1:0-11588 GCA_964486225.1 uncultured Thermoplasmata archaeon
ACGTATCATCGGGAGCTAGATCTGTTAATCCTATCAACTGAGATGCCGCCTCGTACTGCTGCCATGGTACTTCAGGCATCCAGGCGTAATAATCTGCAACATGTGTATCCCTTGGGTGAGTGTAATCACCATACACAGTTACAGTATCCGCTTCTTCGTCAAAAATTATTCCGAGAATATTGTTGTAGTATAGCCTTCTAGTGGTCCATCCACCCACGTAATAGTGTTCACCGGCATCAGTGAGCCAGCATAGCTGTTTGCCGAAGGCAAAGTAAGCTACAAGGTCCTGCATGGTGAACTCATGATCCGAGTGCCACGTACCAAAGTGCCATTTGTACGTAACCGCGTTGGCAGCATATTCTTCCACCACTATGTTATTATCATCATCGTATCTCCAGCCGTAACCGGAGGTCCATTCTTCTCCGAACACATCGTAGTTGAACACATTACCAGGTAAGGTGAGATTCTTGATCAGGTTACCGTCCTCATCGTACTCGTAATCTTTAACAACATCTGATATCTCCACTCTCATTCCCATTGGAATACCATTACCCGGATTAGCAGTAACTGCAAAGTCGCGGGATATTCCCTGCAACAGCTTACTATGGTAGTCTCCCGAGCCTGCGATGTCGTTCCAATTGTCCATGTAAACCGAAGATATGCCTGCTCTTAGTTCTCCGTCGATGGTTTCTATGGTCCTCGGCGAAAAGACCTGTGACCAACCACTCACTATATCGTGTACTACCTCTACCACACTGTTTCGGTTATAAACCGTGCATGAATTCTTGGTGTCTATAAAAACTCTCACACTCTGATAAACACCCACTTCAGTTATGTGGTATATGTAGTCCCAGTAAGTCTCTTCATCAGGGATCCTGCCTATCATGAGCGGCTCTGCCCACATCTCCAGTAGTTCACTCGCGTATTCCTCGTCTCTAAGATGGTTATAACGATACAGTTCGTTTCCCCAACCTGGCATAAAATAAAAATAATCAGTATAATACTTTACAGGGAGGATATGAGGATTTTTAAACTCCGATGAAGAAATCATCCCGCCTTCAGTATAGAAGCCCCATTCAAAATCTGCGGGGTCCGTCCAGAGCCATACATTTACCAACGGTCTGTCACCCTGGTGCCTGTACACCTTTATACCACACTCTTCAAGCCTATCACTGAACCAATGTCCAATATCAAAACGCCTATCTTCGATACGGATAAGTCCTTTCACTTCAATATCATCCCATTCGCCTCCGGGCGGTCTATACTGCCAGAATTGTGTAGGTGACGATTCAGGAGGCATCATCTCGCCGGCTAGATATGGGTTGTCCATGGCATCCGTCATGGCATCTTGTATCATATCATATGCCTTCTGATAATCACCTAAACCGTTGAACGGTAGTTCAGGCGGGTATTCGGGTGGGAAGAAATCACATGGTATGGAATGATACTGCGGTACCGCGTACCCTTCGTGGATATCCTCGCATATAAATCGTCTATTGATCAACCAGTTGGAAGCATACCGTACCTCTCGTATGGCAAAGGGATTTAATCTAAGGGTTCCCTGTGCATCGATATCCACCTCGACTTCGGATGCCTCTGTCCAAGCGGGATTGAACAAAAGGCTATCGAAGCTATTAAAACCCGACATGCATCTAAGATTAATTTTCCATTCGGGAGAAAGTTCGGATAGAATATATGGATTTATAGGAGATAGATACACATCAAGCACGCCTATCGCGGTATCACCCACACCCAAGTTTTCATTACCCATCCTCACTTCCAGCCTTATGTGATCGACATACTCCCCGTCCCCGGACATCACTTCACCCGATTCTCCGTTCACAACATCGGCACTGGCGAACCAAAGACCACCGGTCAGCAGGGATACCACCAATATTCCTGATAGTACCTTTTCAAGCCTCATTTAATTCCACCTTGTTACTATTATAATGTATCCGGCGGTACTTATAGATATCGGTGTTTAGATAGACTAAATACTCGGACAAAGGATAAATAGTAAGACAATCTTACACATACTGAAAGAAATGAGCGATATAAAATTCACACGCCTTTCATCCAAGGGGCAGATAGTCATCCCTGTAGAACTCAGGGAGGGCCTAGAACTAGAAGACGGAGACACCTTTGCAGTCTACGGAGAGGATGACATCATAATACTGAAGAAACTATCCATGCCTTCGGAAAAAGATTTTAAAAGATTTCTTAGATGGGGAGAGGAGTTCGCAAGGAAGAAAGGTCTATCAACAGATGATACAAATAAGGTGATCATCGAATACAAGAAAGGAAAGTGAAAGCATATCTTTGTCTAAAAATACTGATTGTAGATTATCACAGCCATGAGTATCAACAACAAAGATATCCATATAACTATGGCCTGATGAGATGCTTTCTTCGCCTTGTCGGCATTCCACCATTCCCTTGGTCCGATCCCCTGTGCCATGAAAGTAACCACTCCGGACAGATTGATCCCTATGAGATTCACAAAGAACAAACTGAACGCGCCTATGGACAGGTATGTATAACCCGCACCCAACAATAATCCGGACGTGACCAGTGCAGGCAGTAACGCCAGGGCCACCATAACGCCGATCAAAGGCTCCAAAAGACTTCTGGTGAAGGCGATGGCACCCGCTATACCCGCTGCTAATGCAAGTACGATATCTCCTAAGCCTAAGCTTGAACGAGATACTATTTGTGGTATGTCCGGGTCCACCTCGAGCAGCATACCGATAGCCAGGGCAAGTAAAAATGCTATTAAGATACCAAATAGATTGGCCTTCAAAGCCTTCCTACCGAGTTCGTAGTCCGCCAGCGTGGTTGCCAATGAGAGTGCGATGTTCGGCCCGAAAAGTGGAGCGATTACCATCGCACCGATTATCAATGCTATATCGTTCCTCAGAACGCCCAACGCCGCAACGATAGCTGATATAACGATCAACAACATATAGAATCTTGAACACTCCGTGTGGTCACTTATACTTGCGTATAGTTCTTCCCGGCTTATGCCCGACTTCTTAGGCTCTTCTTCCTTATCTTCCTCCTTATCCACAACCGGATAGGTGGCTTTGACCTCGAAGAGCAGCAGTCGGAAACCGGGCCTGTCTGAGAATTCGTCCTGAAGCTTGTCCAAAACAGATTGACTATTCTCTACACTGACTATCATCTTTACCAGTATCTGTTTTTTTGATACCCAATCGTACCAAAAATCCATGACCTCGGAATCGCCCTCTAGGAGTTCATCTACAACGTCCTGGTCACTCACCGGTGCCAGCATCTCGATCAACCGAAGAGCCATCTTGTGTCACCGTCTCCCGTTTTCCGATAATCCTTTACCGGTATTTGAACTGTCAAAGACCTCTTCAACAGCTTTCTGGTAGTCAACTCTACTTTCAAACATCGGTCACACCTATACTGTAATAATAACAAAGTATTTGAAATTTTGGTTAAAAATGCGCGGCTATTACCGCCTGACCCGCGGGTACCCCCATATCACCATTAGGTATCTTTTTGTGTACTAGTAATTCATGACCAAGGTCTTTCAACCTGTTCCTGACACAGTTCACCACGGGTTGGTTGTATGATACTCCGCCGGATATACCGATGGGAGCACCTGTTTCTTCCGCCGCCTCTGAGGCCTTATCGGCAAGTGCATAGGCGACTCCCGCGGTATAAGATGCTGCCCTGTCTTCCGGGGATGCATCATCTTCCAGCATCTCGATGAAGCCGTCAAGGGTATATACGGTATCACCCTTACGATGTATATCGTAATTTCGAGTCATCCTTCCTTTCATCTGCATCCTTTCAAGCTTCATAGCAGGCTCGCCCTCGTAAGTACGTTTACGGCATACATCCAGAGCAGCGGACACTGCATCCAGTAGTCTGCCGAAACTGGTTGTTCGTACACTGTTATGTAAAAGTTTGTCGAATACGTCTGCGGTATCTCCGTTGAAGAACGACCCTTCTGATCCTTTCATACGCTGTATTGCATAAACCGAGCGTCTCGGGTCCTTGACCGCTTCTCCTCCACCTATAAGGGGAAATGGTTCCAGGTGTGCCTTCCTTTCATATCCGTGTGGAGTGCAATACATCACCTCACCACCCCAGCTGGCACCGTCGTCTCCGTAGCCGGTGCCGTCAACTGCTATACATACGACATCGTCCAGTTCATGTTCCAGCAGCAGTGATGCGCCGTGGGCCCAGTGATGTTGAACTTCCACTTTACGAGCCTCGTACTTTTCCGCAAACTCCAGACCGAGCTTTCTGCTGTGATATCCCGGGTGAAGGTCAACTGCAACCGTGCTGATCTCTTCTATACCCAGTAAACCGGAAAGATGTTCTGCCGTGCTGTGATAAAATAAAGATGCTTCGTATGAGTCCATGTCACCGAGATACTGACTAGGATAGAGTTGACCATTGACAGAAAAGACGATGCAGCCGCTTTGGTCGGCTCCTGCACCGAATACCTGCGAATCGTTAATGAAGGGTAAATACTCCGGTACGTATCCTCTTGAACGTCGTATGGGTACCAGGTCATCGCCGTGTACCCGTATCAACGAATCATCGATGCGCTGGGCGATCTCCCGGTTGTGCAGCAAGAAATAGCGGAGGTCCAGCCCGAACACCTCTTCGTCTCTTATCATCATCGGTTCTCCGGGTATATTTGCACTGGTCATCACCAGAACGTCGGCGGAGATCATGTGGAAAAGAACGTTGTGCAAACCGGTATAGGGGAGCATCAAGCCAACGGTGGGAAGGCCCGGTGCGGCGTGTTCCAACAACTCTCTGTATTCCTCCCTTTTAGGGTATATCATTATGGGTCTTCTGGATCCGGTGAGCACGTCTTCCCTTGTAACATGTGCATACTTACGTGCGGTTTCAAGGTCTTTTACCATCAACGCGAAGGGCTTTTCCGGTCTGTCGTACCGTTCACGCAGTTCCGGTATGGATTCCAACCTGCACACTATGTGCATACCCCCCCAACTCTTCGCCACTGCTATCTCACCTTCATCCATGAGCCGGGCGAATTCGGGTACCCCCCCCACTTCGTTCTTGTTTCGGTGGTACAGTACATACCTGGGACCGCAGTCCGGACAAGAAGTTGTCTGGGCGTGGAATCTCCTGTCCACGGGGTTCTCGTACTCTTCCCTACATGTGTCACACATAGGAAAGGTCGCCATGGTAGTCTTGGGTCTGTCATATGGAAGACCAGTTATGGTTGAATACCTTGCACCGCAGTTGGTACAGTTGATGAAGGCAAAATCTTCCCGTCTGTTCCCGGGTGTTTTCAACTCGCTTAAACAATCTTGACATATGGCGGTATCCACCGGTATGGTCGATGACCTATTTCCCTCCTCCGAAGGTACTATATGGAAACCGGTTTCGATCCAAGTTTTTTGGTACTTATCAACGGCGGTGACTTCAGCCATAGGCGGTAAATTATCCTTTAAGGCATTCATAAATCTTTGGTGGTCGCCGTCTATCACCACCTCTACCTCACTGCCTTTGTTCTTTACGTAACCGTTGAGTCCCATTGACTTTGCCACTCGATACACCGTAGGGCGAAACCCCACGCCCTGAACGGTACCCTTGATTACGAGACGCATGAACACTTCTAACGCCAAGTTGTTTTTAACTTTGTTGGAAGTTTTAGTAAATTCTTTATATTTTCGTCTGATAACACGGATGGTAACGATCATGGACGCCGCAATAATCAATACAAGATTGGTCACCCTGCAAGGCCGAGGCTTGGGGATAATAGATGATGGTGCCGTCGCCTTCTCCCATGGTGAGATCACCTTTGTGGGTAAGACACATGCCCTGGATATGAAAGATGTGGAAAAGATCATAGATGGTAGAAACCACGTTACCATGCCCGGTTTGGTGAATGCCCATATTCACACTGGCTTGACCATCTTGAGAGGCGGTGCCCAGGACGTACCTGAGATAGAGTGGATGAACAAAGCACTGGGACCCTTTGGAAGACATCTTAAAAATAAAGACCTGGTTTTAGGGGCGAAACTCGGTGTTGTCGAAGGACTAAGAACCGGGACAACTACATTCGGGGAGTACACGACAAACGTGGAAGATTTGATACGGGAGGTTTATCATCCATTTAATGTTCGAGTGGCGGCTGCGGAGACCATCAATGAAGTGATTTCAGATAAGGCTAAGATGGGTCCTAAGGAAGTTTATGAACTGGATACCGATAAAGGAGATATATCCCTGGACAAGACCGATAAACTCTACCATGAGTACGCTGACTCCGAGCTGGTTGAAATACTGTACGGCCCTCAGGCTTTAGACATGGTTTCTCCGGAGACGTTGAAGAATGTGAAAGAGCATGCTGAAGAACGGGGTGTAAAGATCCATATGCATGTGGCCCAAGGTGAAAGAGAGCGCTTACAGGTGAAGGGAAGGTACGGTGATAGTACCGTCAAAGTATTGAACGAACTCAAATTGCTTGATGAAGAGCTGATAGCGGTCCACTGCCATGACACCACGGAAGAAGAAAGAAAATTACTGGTGGAAAAGGGTGCGGGCATGGTCGGATGTCCCAGTTCCATCGCCATGATAGATGGAATAGTACCACCGGTGTGGGAATTTATGTCTCACGGAGGATGTGTGGGATTGGGTACGGACCAGGCACCCGGGCCAGGTACACACAACATGTTCAGGGAGATGAGGACCATATCGGTACTCACCAAGACCAAATACAGAGATCCGACATTTCTTCCACCTTGGGAGACACTTAGTTTGAGCAGTCTCGGAGGGGCGGAAGTCTTAGGTTTGGATGGTACAATCGGTTCTCTTGTGAAGGGTAAATCCGCCGATATCATCACCGTGGATATTTCGAAACCTAATTTGACTCCCTCTGTGGATATTCCATTTCATAATTACGTAGCCAACCTTGTCTATTCCACCACAGGATTCGAAGTAAACAACGTGATAATCCAGGGTGAATTCATCATCAGGGACGGTAACTTTGTGCGTGTAAATGAAAGAAAGGTGGTGGAAGAGGCACAGGATAGGGCAGTAACTTTGTTCAGGGATGCTGCCGACGACTGGAAAGACGCCGAAAGTCACCTGGCGGATATATCTCGGAAGGGTTTGCTTTGACGGATTTTCGGATGTCCGCCGGGAATTTTTATAAACACCGGAGATTCAAGAGCTGAACGGTACCTTCGTTTTCAGTTCTTTTTCTATCGATCTCCCCTTAGGATGATATAGATGATCGAGGGCGGTTCCCTTCGCATCTCCGATACTAAGACAGTCAACCACTCCGGAAAACCTTCCTCCTGCCAAACCTTCTGCAACCATCGCATAACCCTGGGCTGCCTCTTTTACCTTTTTCGCTCCTTCAAGAAAACCTAGTCGTCTGACAGGAGCGAACTTTTTCAGCCTCAGATCGAGTTCTTTTCGTACCTCAGATATCCTCGTCAATCTGCCAGAGATCAAGATCTCTTTTGGTTCAGAGATCGAAGTTAGCATGGATGATACCCCTTTCTCCACTCCTCCCATCAACCCGTTCCAAGCAAGTTCATTATCTTTTTTGGTCTCTATCAAGGCTTCCGGAGAATCTTTTTCCGAGATGGTCGCAGCTCCTCCGTTAAAGACATCTAACTTTTCCCATCCACCCACCAGTTGAACAAGCTCCAAGTCCATCTTACCTGCAGTTAGAAATCCGATACCGTTTGTAGTTCCGCCAAGGCCGTCGACTATCTTTCCTTCTTCCACTGCTAGGATCGAATTGTATCCGTGCCCCATCTCCACCGAGATAAAAGAGGTATCCGAACATGAGATATTCTTTTGCCTAGATTGATCATATATTCCAAGTACACAACAACACAATTTGTCCACCGTTCCCATGTCCAATTTGTTTATCTTTCGCCATTCAGGTACCGTAGATAGATTGATCACTCCCGGGATATAACAAACGGGCCAATTCCTCCGCTTCATCTCTAACGCTATCCGGACCATCGCTGAATACACCATGATCCCGGGCTCATTTCCGGACAGTGCGGCTTCCAGATCTTTTCTTTTTAGTAGAAGAATGTAGGTAAGGTACCAATCTTCAAGGATTTCTGAGTCCAGATCGCGTAGATAAGTGATCTCCACCCCATAACCAGAGGGGGCGGCTATGAGATCCACGGGCATGACTTCTTCGATGGCCTCTATTACCAGTTCCGGATGCTTAGCCAGTTTGGAGCTGCTCAATATATATTCATAAAAAACTTCACCATCTTCGATACCGCACACATCGAACGATTTGGTTCCCGGATCTATACCTATAGCTCTTACCATTTTAGCCTGATTCCTTCTTTGGATATATATAGGTTTTCTATCTTACGGTAGAAAAAATAAAAGACATGTTGTCGGATGAGATACGTAAAGTCCCCTGCAGCATTCTTTCCGGCTGGGTGCAGCGGGTGATAGAAAAACTTTTCTTCAGGATTCTAACACGATGATCATACCTAAGGAACAGCTGGTGGAGGCCATGAATCACCTCAGATATATGAGTATCTGAGACGTTGGCCTTCACAACCACAACAGGCTGTCTTCAGAACGTGTGATCATCGACAGCATTCTCAATGTACTTATATTCAAATTATACGCTAGAGAGGGTTCTCTGCAGCAAACACTGAAACATACGGAACAATCGTAAGAACTCTGTGCTTGTTCCACGGGACATCCATGGTGGATATACCCCTCGGGAGATATGTTTAGATGCATCCATGGGTATACTTTGTACGGTTCGTCAAGGCGGCTGAGAAAGGCATCGGAATTCATTATGTTATACTCGGATTTCAGTTCCAGCAATCTCTGCCCTACGCGTACACGTTCATCCGCTGATAAAGATAGATCATCTACGCCTTCATAAGGATAGAAAAAACTGAACATCATCCCCGCTACCCTCCTCGACAAGAATTCACAGAGCTCTTCAAGCCGGCCTATGTTTTGACGGTGTATAGTTGTCCAAGTGATTATCTTGTCTCTATCCAACCGCTCTATGTGATTAACAAGTCTCTCGAATGATCCTTTCCTCCTTATATCATCGTGCATCTCGCCGATCTCATCCACCGATATCCAGAATACATCAGGATAGTACTCATCAAGAGGGTTCCATCCGTTGGTGAAGATGAGAGTATACAAACCCTTGCTCTTGGCATAGTCTATCAGACTCCCAAGATCTTCCCGCATGGTGGGTTCACCTCCTTCGAACAGTGCAAAGGTACAACCTATACCTATCGCTTCGTCTATCAAGGAGAACCATCTTTCCGTGGGTAGATCCTCCGTTTCCGAGTTGAACCATGGACAGTGCTTGCACTCTAAAGGACATCTAGAGGTTACCTTCATGCTGACCCCGAGAGGTGAACGATCTCCGAGTTTCCACTTCAAGAAACGATAGAGATAGTAAGGTTTGAACTTTGCAAGTTTCTTCCGGGAAAAAAACTTGGACATGAACACAAATTTTTTAAAATAGTATATAAAGGTTGTCGCAGGCATCAAGAGACCGGTATTCAACGCACCGGTTTCCAACAAATTTATATCGTTAACCTGTCATACACGGTTCGATAATATGGGCAAAGAAATAGTACATCTAAATACTTATAAAACCAAGCTAAAGAAAAAGACAGGGTTCGAATCCGAAGTCAAGATGAGAGATTTTTCTATCACTGTAGATGAGCCGAAAAGAGTCGGAGGGACGAACAAAGGCCCCAGTCCTGTGGAGGTATTACTGGGTGCCCTGGGAGCTTGCCTGGATTTCACAGGGACCATAGTTGCCAAGGAGATGGAACATGAACTGAAAAACTTCGAACTGGAGATCGAGGGTGACCCGCGTGGAGTTATGGGCAAAGCAGGCGTTCCTATCGGTTTTCAAAGCATACGTGTCAAGGTGAGTGAAATCGATGGTATTCCCGAAGAGAAGATACCTGAGTTTTTGAAGACCATCCAAGAGAGATGTCCGGTAGATAACACCTTGGAAAAAGGGGTTTCCGTCGAAATAACGCGGTGAAAACCATGAGCTTAAAGATAGACCCGACTATATTCGACCCGGAAGATATCGGAGAAAAAAGTGTAAGGTTGAAGATGGAACACTACGAAGCGGTGGAACAAGTAAGAGAGGCATGTAAAAAAAATGGTTTCGGCATACTGGTGGAGTTCTCCCCTTCGGAAATATTGAACGAAAAAGCCGGTGCGAACATGGACCCTTACTATGTTTTAGGTGCCTGTAATCCCAAGATAGCCCATAAGGCCCTTGATCACACATTTAAGATAGGTGGTCTCTTCCCCTGCAACATGGTCATATGGGAAGAGGAACCGGGAGTGCAGGTGGTGTATCATGTGTCGATAATGAAGATCGCCAGACTCCTTGGTATGGCAGCGGATGATGAAGGATGGCAGAAGATAATAGATGAGACTGGAAAGAATGTAAAAGGGGTATTCAGAGAGTTGAAGTCACCGATATCAAAAAGATGACAGGATCTGATATCGACCAACGCTTCGATCGCACGGCTATGGGTATTACGAAACACCTTTGTTATTTGGGGATCAAATTCCTGATAGTGTAGGGGTCACCGATTCCTTCAAAATTAGAATTTTTGTAAAATTCTTATACTCTTATGGAAAATGATAATGGGTAAAAAAATTGTTGATGATCGGGAGATAAAGGGTGTGAGAAGGGTGTTTTAAGGTTATTTAGAAAACCTTTTATTGATTTAATTAATTCGAGATATATGTATGTATTGTTTGGGAAGGCCATTATGATTTTGGTTTTTAGTATTTTTAATCTTTTGGGTGATACTTTCTTTTTCGTTTATATTCCGACCTTATTACTGATCATTATATATGATCATTACAAAATCAGTTCCAAGTCTGCTGATCTGGCTTATAAATTGAGCAGAAGTAGATACGCGGATGGACGTTTTGTTGAAATGGTTATCTGACATTATGATTACTCCTAAACGGGAATATTATATTCCCATGACATCAGGAACCCTATTTCCGAGTAGATTGAAAAAAGCCCTCAGGTATTGACTAGAGGTACGGTTATCCTATACATCCAAGAGTACAAAAATATCTTGAAGATTAAGAGAAAAGGATGTTAACCCTGTTTCTTCCATTTTATTTCTATTTCAATCTCCTTTTGCCCTTTTTCAATTTTAAAACCGTATTCTACATCCATATCGTATTCGGGTATCTTGACTTGTTCTTCACCAATCTTTATTTCCCCTGCTTCAATTTCCCTCTTAAAGCTCTCTAAAAATTCGATCAGTTGTTGTTTATTATACGAATAATTTTGTTCTATTTCTTTTTCCGGTTCTGTCATGTTTCCATCTCGATATAACTGATACATTCAATACTATATAAGATTATCTAAATTCTAATATTTTCAATACGTTTTTCCAAAGAAGGATGGGGAGCGATCAGTTTTATAAGTGTTCTTAACTTTTTATTAATGAAACCTTTCTTCTCATTAACTCTTTCCCACCATTCATATAGTTGAGATGAGTATTGTTCTGGATGATTGAGGTTCGGTTTGTGTAGGAATCGAAAGATTCCTCCTTTTC